>JBDHTH010000250.1:0-5059 GCA_039808545.1 Phreatobacteraceae bacterium
CGCATCTGGGCCGAGAACCGCATCCGCAAGACCAAGGGCGGGGCCGAGAAGGTGCTCGGCGCCCGCTTCACGGTGCGCCTGCCGATTGCCGATTGAGCGGCGCGCGCCTGGATCACGCTGTCTTTTGATCGAAACGACCAAAAGACAGGACGGTGGAGACTGCTTTGACCCTTCAAACGATTCCGTTTGAAGGGAGCAGGCTCTAGCCCTTAAGAAGGGCGCGTCAATCAGTTCAAGAGCACATCGAGCATGATCATCGCGATCGACGGGCCGGCCGCCTCTGGCAAGGGCACCTTGGCGCGCCGCATCGCGGCCCATTTCGCGCTGCCCTATCTCGACACGGGGCTTCTCTATCGCGGCGTCGGCCATGTCATGCGCCTCGCCGGGGCGGATCTCGCGGATGAGGATGCGGCCGCGCGCGCCGCGCAAAGCCTCGATCTCGACGCCATCGACCCGGAAGCGCTGCGCGGCGCGACCGCCAGCAGCGCCGCCTCGGTCGTCGCCGTGCATCCCAAGGTGCGCGCCGCGCTGCTGGAGCGCCAGCGCGCCTTCGCTGCGGCCCCGCGCGGCGCGGTGCTCGACGGCCGCGACATCGGCACCGTCGTCTGCCCGGGCGCCGACGTGAAGCTGTTCGTCGTCGCCTCGCCCGAAGTGCGCGCCGAGCGGCGGCTGAAGGAGCTCGTCACCTCGGGCCGCGCCAGCGAGGCCGACTATGCGCGCGTGCTCGCCGATATCCGCGCCCGCGACGCGCGCGATTCCGGCCGCGCCACCGCGCCGCTGCTGCCCGCACCCGATGCGGTCGTCATCGACACCAGCGCCATGAGCGCCGAAGAGGCCTTCGCAGCCGCCCTCGCGGTGATCGAGAAGCGCAAGGTGGCATAATCCTTCACGTCCAGTTGGCCCAGCCATAGCCGACGAGGTCGAGCAGCAGCGGGCCGCCGACGAAGACGCTGTGGTCCTTGGTGAACCAGTCCCACATCGAGAACTCGGTCTCGGTCCCCTCGCAGATCCCGACGACGCGTGGGCCGCCCTCGATATAGGTGAAGAGCGGCCCGCCAGACCAGCCGCCGCTCGTGAAGGGCGCAGTCTCCAGCTCCAGGCCGCCATGGCCGCCGCCGTCGACATCGTCGATCGTCACGATCAGCTCGGCGCTCATGATGTTGCCGCCGTTGATCGCGGCCGGATAGCCGGCGCTTTGATAGAGACGCTTCTTGTAGGTGCCGTGGTTGCCGAAGGCGTGCCAGCCCATCCAGCCATGGGCGTTGCCGATCGGATCGTAGAGCTTGCAGATCGCCAGGTCGTCGCCTTCCACGTCGTCTGGCTCGCCCGCGAAGCCGTGGCAGCTCTCCACATAGGAGGCGCCGAGCGGCTCGTTGCCGTGGAACGCGTAGCATTGCTCCTGGAAGTTCGTGCCGGGCGCAGCCTCGAAATAGAAGGCCGGAATGAAGCGCATCCACCAGTCGCCGGGCTTGCGGCCCCAGGGCACCGCATGGCCCGCCGTGAGCATAAGGTTGGGGCCGACCAGGACGCCGCTGCCGAGGCCGACGGCCTGATTGCAGGGATCGGAGGCATCGCCATGGCCGATGATCACCTTGCCGATCGTCCGCCAGGGATAGTCGTGGGAGTTGATCGCCACCGTCAGCAGCTTCGTGGTCATCTCGGGCGGCAGGCTGCCGGTCGCGAGCGCCCGCTTGAGCGCCGACGGCAGCACATGCGCCATCGTCGCGGGGCGCGAGGTCTGCGCGACCCAGGCCGGCCGCATCCCGGCCGCCGGCTTGGCGCGGTTCCGGCCGAGCGTCTTGGCGTCGAGGCGCCCGGCCGTCTTCACGGGCGCCGGCTTGCCGGGCCGGGCGAGGAGCTTGGCGATCCGTTCCGGCATCGCCTCGGCTGCCGGCAAGGCGAGCGCCGCCTCGATGCGTGCGCTTCCGGTTTTTCCGATCATGGCCGTGTCTCCGCATCTAGCCCCCACGCGCCCCCGGCCAGCAGATTAGCGCGCATGGATCTCTCCTCAACACGCTGTGATGCAGGGCACCGTTGCGATGCTAGCTTTCGCCCGCAAGCATCCTGGCGTGGGTCTTGAACAGCGCCGCGATCGCCTCGGCGGTCGCGCGGATCGCCGGCACCTGCCTCAGGTCGCGGTGGATCAGCAGATACACATCCTCCAGGAAGGCGCGGGGCGAGACGCGGACGAGGCGCGGATCGGCGTCGGCGACGCAGGGCAGCAGCGTCGCGCCTAGCCCTGAGAGCGCGGCCGCGAGGCGCGGCGCCTTCTCGCTGCAGCGCAGCACCACCGGCAGGCCGCGCGCTTCGGCCCAATCGTCGAGCCACTGCGCCTGCGAGCGGAAGCGCTCATGGTCCGCGAAGCCGATCACGCCGGGCGCCCCGCCATCGCGCAGCGCATAGACCGCGAAGCCGATCCGCCCGATCCGGCGCATCACCATGTCGCCCTGCTCCGGCAGCTTCGCCATCCTGAGCGCGATATCGGCCTCGCGCCGGCCGAGATCGAACTGCACGCGCGAGGGCAGCAGCGTGACGGCCGCGCCGGCCGCGCGGCATTGCCCGGCGACTTCGTGGAAATGCGCGCTGATGAAATGCGTCACCGTGTTGGTGGCGGTGACGCGCACGATCCGGGTCGGCGCGTCGCGGTGGGAATCGACGAGCCGCGCGATCGCGTCGGCACCCGCGCGCATCGTCGCGGCCTGCCGCGCCAGGCTCTTGGCGAGCGGCGTCGGGGTCAGCGCGTTCGCCTCGCGCAGGAACAGCCCGCCGCCGAGCTCGGCTTCGAGCTGCTTCAGCCGCCGCGACAGGGTCTGGACGCTGCTTCCCGTGGCGCTGGCGGCGCGCGCCAGGCTTCCGGTCTCGACGACCGCGAGAAGGAGGCGAAGATCGTCCCAGGAAGGGGATGGCGTCGTCATGGCGGGCCTGCGGGTCTCGGCGGCGCCTCAATCCATGCGCGGCCCGGCGATGATGAGCAAGAGCAGGATGTCGAGCCAATGCGGCGACGACGCCGGAGCCTCTCGGCGGGGGCATGGTTCGGGAAGCGGCGCAAGCGGCATGGCGGCGGTCCGGAGCGGTTGTGATCCGCCTCGACCATGCCGCCCGCCGCCCGTTCCGTGAGCCCGTCGCTTTCGGAACCCGGTTCCCGAATTTGACGCCCTGCGCCGCCGCTCCGGCGGCGCCGCAAGGGGCGATTGGGGAGTGGCTTTCGCCCGCGCCGCGCGCCACTATCGCGGCGGACCATCGCGCAAAGGACGCTGCATGCTGGAGATGCTGAGGACTTCGAGAGACGGCACGGATCGCGTTGCGGCCGAAATCCGCAACCTGGTGATCGCCGGCTGGGCGGCGCGCGACGAGGCCTCGGTCCGCCACCATATCGAGGAGCTCGCGGCGATCGGCGTGCCCCCGCCCTCCAGCGTGCCGGTCTTCTACCGGGTCGGCATCGAGACGCTGACGCAGGCCGGCCGGCTCAGCGTGCTCGGCCCCGATTCCTCCGGCGAGATCGAGCCCGTGATCGTCGCGCTCGACGACGGGCTCTGGGTCGGGGTCGGCTCCGACCATACCGACCGCAAGGCCGAGACCTTCGGCATCGCGCTCTCCAAGCAGATGTGCGGCAAGCCGGTCGGCCGCGACTTCTGGCGCTACGAGGACGTGCAGGACCATTGGGACCTGATCGAGATGCGCGCGCATGCGGTGATCGGCGGCAGGCGCGTGCTCTACCAGGAGGGGCGCCTGGCGGCGTTGCGCAGCCCGATCGACCTGATCGAGCGCTGGGCCGGCAGCGCCCATCTGCCGCCCGGCACGGCGATGTTCGGCGGCACGCTCGGCGCCATCGGCGGCGTCCGCCCGGCCGAGCGCTTCGAGATGGAGCTGCACGATCCGGTGTTCGAGCGCTCCATCCGCCATGCCTACGACATCGCGGTGCTGCCGGTCGTGCGCTGAGGCGAGGCCGGTCCCGACAAGCAGCCGATCGAGACGGGCCATCCGGTCGGACCCTGCTTTAGACGCGAAATCGCGAATCTTCGTTGCTTTTTCGCCGGACGAGGCGCTATAGAGCCCGGTCCGGGCAAATGGGCCGACGGGGCGTCCTTGCGCATGCGCGAAGGAACCCCATCGCCGAGGCTCAGCCCGAACATCCAGACGCCCTGTCCGCTCGGACACGCGCCGGTCTGCCCAAGCGGCAGCCCGCTCCGGATCGCCCGCCGGAGCCCGCGCGGACGGTCGCGTTTCGCAACACGAGCCGCCGGCGCAGGGGAACAGGAGATCATATGCCCGCTACCGCTACCAATCCGAGCCGTGAAGATTTCGCGGCGCTGCTCGAAGAGTCCTTTGCGAAGAGCAGCATGAACGAAGGCAGTGTCGTCCACGGCACCGTCGTCGCCATCGAGAAGGACCTCGCCATCATCGATGTCGGCCTGAAGACCGAAGGCCGCGTGGCGCTGAAGGAATTCACCGGCCCCGGCCGTGAGCAGACCCTGAAGGTCGGCGACACCGTCGAAGTCTATCTGGAGCGCGTCGAGAACGCGCTCGGCGAGGCCGTCATCTCGCGTGACAAGGCCCGCCGCGAAGAGAGCTGGGTCAAGCTCGAGAAGTCGTTCACGGCGAACGAGAAGGTCACCGGCACGATCTTCAATCAGGTGAAGGGCGGCTTCACGGTCGATCTCGACGGCGCCGTGGCGTTCCTGCCGCGCTCCCAGGTCGACATCCGCCCGATCCGCGACGTCGGCCCGCTGATGAACACCCCGCAGCCCTTCCAGATCCTGAAGATGGATCGCCGCCGCGGCAACATCGTCGTCTCGCGCCGCACCGTGCTGGAAGAGACCCGCGCCGAGCAGCGTCACGAGCTGGTCCAGAACCTCGAAGAGGGCCAGGTCATCGACGGCATCGTCAAGAACATCACCGATTACGGTGCGTTCGTCGACCTCGGCGGCATCGACGGCCTGCTGCACGTCACCGACATCGCCTGGCGGCGCGTCAACCACCCCTCCGAGGTGCTGACGATCGGCCAGACCGTGAAGGTGCGGATCATCAAGATCAACCACGAGACGCACCGCATCTCGCT
>JBDHTH010000251.1:0-5055 GCA_039808545.1 Phreatobacteraceae bacterium
TCGACCGGCTCCAGCCCGGCCATCGCCCGCGCCTCGGCGGGCGTCACGCCGCGCCGCCTCAGCGCCCGCAGCGGCTCGGCGCCGGCGCTCTTGGCGAGCTTCTTGCCCTGCGCGTCGAGGATCAGCGCGTGATGGTGATAGCGCGGCGTCGGCAGGCCGAGCAGCGCCTGCAGCAGGCGGTGGATCGCGGTCGCGGCTTCGAGGTCCCGCCCGCGCACCACGTCGGTCACGCCCTGCAAGGCATCGTCGACGACGACCGAGAGGTGATAGCTGGTCGGCACCTCCTTGCGCGCCAGCACGACGTCGCCCCACAGCTCGGGGCGCGCTACGCGGGTCTCGGCATCGCCATAGCCGCTCTCGCCATAGGTCAGCGGCCGGTCGAGCCGTGCCAGCGCCTTCGCCATGTCGAGGCGCAGCGCATGCGGCGCGCCGGCCGCGATGCGCCGCCGCCGCTCGGCAAGCGACAGCGTCTTGCCGAGCCCCGGATAGAGCGGCGTGCCGTCTGGATCGCGCGCCCCCTCGCCGCTCGCATAGGACAGCGCCGCGAGCTCGCTGCGGCTCTCGAAGCTCGCGAACAGCAGCCCTGCCTGGTCGAGCCGGTCGAGCGCCATGCGGTAATCCGCGAAATGCTCCGATTGCCGCCGCACCGGCTTCTCCCAATCGAGCCCCAGCCAGGCAAGATCCTCCTCGATCGCCGCGATGAATTCCGGCCGACAGCGCGTCACGTCGGTGTCTTCGATGCGCAGCAGGAATCGCCCGCCACACGCCGCCGCCATCGCCTGATTGATCAGCGCCGAACGCGCATGGCCGAGATGCAGATAGCCGTTCGGGCTCGGGGCGAAGCGGAAGACGCGCGTCACGGCGGATTTTTCCTTCGGGTCCATAGCGGGACGCTACCGCGCGCGGCCCGTTGCTGTAAAAGCTCTCGTGATGCCGCACGCCATCGCGCCCGACCGCATCCGCAGCGAAGCCGATCTCGATCGGGCGCTCGCCGCGCTGCGCCGACACGCGCCGGACCTCGCGCCCGTCATGGACCGGGCCGGCCGCCCGCCGCTGCGCGCCCAGACGGGCGGTTTCGAGGGGCTGGCGCGCGTCGTCGCGTATCAGCAGATCTCCACCGCGGCGGGCGACGCCATCTGGCGACGCTGCCAGACGGTCTTCCGCCCCTTCACGCCCGCGACGATCGCGGCCGCCGGCGAGCCGGAATTCCGCGCCGCGGGCCTGTCGAGCCCGAAGATCCGCACGTTGCGCGCCCTCGCCGAGGCGGCCCTCGCCGGTGCGATCGACCTCGACGACGCGGAAGGCTGGAGCGGCGAGATGTTCCGCGCCCGCCTCCTCGCCGTGAAGGGCATCGGCCCCTGGACCGCCGATATCTTCGCGCTCTTCGCGCATGGCCATCTAGATGTCTGGCCGGCCGGCGATCTCGCCCTGCAGGTCGCCGCCGCCCATGCGCTCGGCCTCGACGCCCGCCCGACGCCGAAAGCCATGGAGGCGCTCGCCGAGCCCTGGCGCCCCTATCGCGGGGTCGCGGCGCGCGTGCTCTTTGCCTATTATCGCACCCTCGACAAGGGCCGCGACGGCGCGCCTCTCTGATTCCCTCTTGTGAATGGACGCCCCATGGCCCCTCGTCTCGACGGACCTCGCCTGCCGCCGAAATCCGGCACGACCCGCTCGCTCGTCATCTTCATCCACGGCTACGGCGCCGACGGCAACGACCTGATCGATATCGGCCGCGCCTGGGCCGATCTTCTGCCCGACACAACCTTCGTCTCGCCGCACGCGCCCGAGCGCCATCCCGGCGGCTTCGGGCGGCAATGGTTCGAGCTGACCTTCCGCGACCCGCATGAGCGCGAGCGCGGCGTCGCCCAGGCCCGCCCCACCCTCGACGCCTTCATCGACGCCGAGCGCGACGCGGCTGGGCTCGCCGACGACCGGGTCGCGCTGGTCGGCTTCAGCCAGGGCACCATGATGTCGCTGCATGTCGGCCTGCGCCGGCCGAAGCCGCTCGCCGCCATCGTCGGGTATTCCGGGCTCCTGGCGGCCGCCGACAAGGTCGCCGAGGAGGCCGTCTCCAGGCCGCCGATCCTGCTCGTGCATGGCGACATGGACGAGGTGATTCCCGTCCAGGCGCTGGCCCAGGCCCGCAACGCCCTCGGCGCCGCCGGCCTCGCCGTCGAATGGCATGTCTCGCGCGGCATCGGCCACGGCATCGACGGCGACGGGCTGCGGATCGGCGGGCAATTCCTCGCCCGCAGCCTCGGCGCGATAAAGGCTTGAGAACACGCGCTTCGCGTTGACACTTCTGGGCGCCGGCCATAATTTGCCGGCCCGTTTCCTCCTCGCCCGGAGCCGTGGCCGATCGGCCCGCCGCCGGGCGGTGCATTGTGCTCGGCCATAGGCTTGGAAAGACGCTTCGAAAGGGACGTTCGCATGAAGGTATTGGTGCCTGTGAAGCGTGTTGTCGATTTCAACGTGAAGATCCGCGTGAAGGGCGACGGCACGGGCGTCGATCTTTCGAATGTGAAGATGGCGATGAACCCGTTCGACGAGATCGCGGTCGAGGAGGCGTTGCGGCTGAAGGAGGCCGGCAAGGCGTCCGAGGTGGTGGTGGTGTCGATCGGGCCGCAGCAGGCCGCCGAGACGATCCGCACGGGCCTCGCGATGGGCGCGGATCGCGGCCTGCTCGTGAAGGTCGACGGGCTGGTGGAGCCTTTGGCGGTCGCCAAGATCCTGAAAGGCGTGGTGGAGGCGGAGCAGCCCGGCCTCGTGATCCTCGGCAAGCAGGCGATCGACGACGACGCCAACCAGACCGGCCAGATGCTGGCGGCGCTGCTCGGCTGGGCGCAGGGCACCTTCGCCTCGAAGATCGCGATCGGTGACGGCGCGATCTCGGTGACGCGCGAGGTCGATGGCGGCCTGCAGACCGTGAGCCTGAAGCTGCCCGCGATCGTGACGACGGATCTGCGGCTGAACGAGCCGCGCTACGCCTCGCTGCCGAACATCATGAAGGCGAAGAAGAAGCCGCTCGACGAGAAGGGGGCGGCGGATTACGGCGTGGACGTCTCTCCGCGCCTGGAAGTCATCAAGACGACGGAGCCGCCCGGCCGCAAGGCGGGCGTGAAGGTCGGCTCGGTCGCCGAGCTGGTCGAGAAGCTGAGGAACGAGGCGGGGGTTCTGTGATGACGACGCTGCTGATCGCCGAACACGACAACGCCTCGCTGAAGGACGCGACCGCCAAGGCGCTGACCGCCGCCAGGGCGCTCGGCGCGCCGGTCGAGATCCTGGTCGCGGGCGAAGGCTGCGGGCCGGCCGCCGAGGCGGCCGCCAAGCTCGACGGCGTCGCCAAGGTGCGGGTCGCGGACGCGGCCCAGTACAAGACCATGCTGGCCGAGCCGACCGCGGCGCTGATCGTCTCCCTTGCGGGCGACTACGATGCGATCGTCGCGCCCGCGACCGCGAACGGCAAGAACATCCTGCCGCGCGTGGCGGCGCTGCTCGACGTGATGCAGGTCTCGGACGTCACCGCTGTGGCCGGGCCCGACACCTTCGAGCGGCCGATCTATGCCGGCAACGCGATCCAGACCGTGAAGTCGAAGGACGCCAAGAAGGTGATCACGGTGCGCACCGCCGCCTTCCAGGCGACGGGCTCGGGCGGCTCGGCGCCGGTCGAGGCGGTTGCGGCGGCGGCCGATCCGGGCCTCTCCAGCTTCACGAGCGAGGAGATCTCGAAGTCGGACCGTCCGGAGCTGACCTCGGCGAAGATCATCGTGTCGGGCGGTCGCGCGCTCGGCTCGGCCGAGAACTTCACCAAGGTGATGGAGCCGCTGGCCGACAAGCTCGGGGCCGCGATGGGCGCCTCGCGCGCCGCGGTCGATGCGGGCTATGCGCCGAACGACCTTCAGGTCGGGCAGACCGGCAAGGTGGTGGCGCCCGACCTCTACATCGCGGCCGGCATCTCCGGGGCGATCCAGCACCTGGCCGGCATGAAGGACTCCAAGGTCATCGTCGCCATCAACAAGGACGAGGAGGCCCCCATCTTCCAGGTCGCAGACTACGGCCTCGTCGGCGACCTCTTCACAATCATCCCAGAACTCACCAACGCGCTTTCAAAATAACGCCCGCGGGCGGATAAAAGAGGCTGGGCCGCGACATCCCGGCCCGTAGTCAGGAATGGCGGACCATGGCGTCTGAAATCAAGGAAGTCGGCGTGATCGGTGCCGGCCAGATGGGCAACGGCATTGCCCATGTCTGCGCGCTCGCCGGCTATGGCGTGAAGCTGTATGACGTCGCGCCCGACCGCATCAAGGCGGGCCTCGCGACGATCAACGGCAATCTCCAGCGCCAGGTCGCCCGCAACCTGATCACCGAGGAGCAGCGCAAGGCCGCCCTCGACAAGATCGAGGCGGCCGAGACGATGGACGGCTTCGCCAACAGCGACATCGTCATCGAGGCGGCGACCGAGAAGGAAGACGTCAAGCGCAAGATCTTCCAGGCCCTCGTCCAGAGCGTGAAGCCCGAGGCGATCCTCGCCTCGAACACCTCCTCGATCTCGATCACCCGCCTCGCCTCCGCGACCGACCGGCCCGAGCGCTTCGTCGGCATCCACTTCATGAATCCGGTGCCGGTCATGAAGCTCGTGGAGCTGATCCGCGGCATCGCGACCGACGATGCGACCTTCGACGAGGCCAAGACCTTCGTCTCCAGCCTGTCGAAGACCGTGACGGTGGCGGAGGATTTCCCGGCCTTCATCGTCAACCGCATCCTGCTGCCGATGATCAACGAGGCGATCTACACGCTCTACGAGGGCGTCGGCTCGGTCGAGGCGATCGACACCGCGATGAAGCTCGGCGCCAATCATCCGATGGGTCCGCTCCAGCTCGCCGATTTCATCGGCCTCGACACTTGCCTGTCCGTGATGCAGGTGCTGCACGAGGGGCTCGCCGATTCCAAGTACCGCCCCTGCCCGCTGCTGGTGAAGTACGTCGAGGCCGGCTGGCTCGGCCGCAAGACGCAGCGCGGCTTCTACGACTATCGCGGCGAGCACCCGGTGCCGAC
>JBDHTH010000252.1:0-5054 GCA_039808545.1 Phreatobacteraceae bacterium
ACCACCGGCACGCCCCGCCGCTTCGCGGCATTGATCGCCACGGAGGCGATGCGGGGCGTCAGGACGCCCTTGCGGTAATCCGAGAGGATCACCGCATCGGCGCTCGCCACCGCCGTCTCGACCGCCGCCGCCAGTTGATCCTCGGCGTCGCCGCCGGCCGGCTCGGCCGCCTCGGCGTCGGCGCGCAGGAGATGCGTCTTGTAGCGCTCCGAGACGTAGCGGATCTTGCGGGTGGTCGGCCTTGCCGCGTCGCGCAGCAGATGGCCGGTCGCGGCCGGCGCCATCTCGGCGACCAGCGCCTCGATCTCGCCCGCCGCCGAATCCGCCCCGATCAGCCCGGTGATCGAGGTCCGGCAGCCGAGCGCCGCGAGGTTGCGCGCCACATTCGCGGCCCCGCCCAGCATGTGCACTTCGCGGGTGATCGCCAGCACCGGCGTCGGCGCTTCCGGCGAGATCCGCGCCACGTCGCCATAGACGAACACATCGAGCATCAGATCGCCGATGACGGCGACCTCGATCTTGTCGAGCCGGGCGAGCGCGGAATTGACGTCGAACATGGGCGAGCGAGACACACGCTCGGCGCGCCGCTGTCAAGCCGGGACGGCGCGGGGCGGCGCTTCCGCCCGGCTTCGGCTGCTTGCGCTCAGGCGGCCCGCTTCACCGCATAGGTGTTTATCAGCGCGCCGTTCCCGAGGCGGCGCGTCTCGGCGAGATCGAGCCCCACCGTCCGGCCCGGCTTGAAAAGCGGCGTCCCCTCGCCGAGAAGCACCGGCGCGACGCAGATCATCACTTCGTCGACGACACCTGCCTCCAGCAGAGAATGGACGAGCTCGGCGCTGCCGAAGACATAGAGCGGCTTCGTCTCGTCGGCCTTCATGCGCTGCAGCTCCGGCACGATCTCGGCGGTGACCCGGCTGTTGTTCCAGTCGACCGACGTCAGCGTGCGCGAGGCGACGAGCTTCGGCAGCGCGTTCATGAAGGTGGCGATCTTGCCCGGTCCGGCAGATTTCCAGTGCGCGGCCATGCCCTCATAGGTCACGCGGCCGAACACCAGCGCTCCGGCCTTGTCGCCGAATTCTTCGCTCAGCGCCTCCAATTCGGGGCCCCAGGCCAAGTTGTGGAAGTCGAGATCCCACTTCTTGGCGCCTTCGAAATAGCCGTCCACGGAGACGAGATTCCAGACGATCAGCTTGGCCATGGCGTTCCTCCAAGAACCGATTGCAAATTGCAAGTGGTTGAGGGTATAGCTCGACTGATCCTATAATGCAACTGGTTCATATCCGGAGAAGGCAATGAAGGATCCAGGCCGGTCCGGCTGCCCGATCAATCTCACGCTGGAGGTGCTCGGCGATCGCTGGAGCCTGATCGTGTTGCGCGACATGATGTTCGGCAACCGGCGCTTCTTCCGCGAGCTGCTGACGCAATCGGAGGAAGGCATCGCGTCCAACGTGCTGGCCGACCGGCTGAAAAAGCTGCTGGAGCACGGTCTCGTCAGCCGCTCGGGCGACCCGACCCACAAGCAGAAGGCGCGCTACAGCCTGACCGAGATGGGCATCGCGCTGGTGCCGCTCTTCGCCCAAATGGGCGCCTGGGGCCGGCGCTTCCTGCCGGCCAGCCGGGAACTGTCGATCCGCGCCGAGCTCCTGGAAAAGGGCGGCCCGGACATGTGGGCGGCCTTCGAGCGCGAATTGCGCGCGCTGCATCTCGGCGCGCCGGCGCCGCAGCGCTCCGTGCTCGGCGAGCTCACCGAAGCCTATCGAGCCGTCCTGGCCGAAACGGCATCGGGGCGCGACAAGGACCCGGCATAGATTGTCGCTGCTTTCCGGTTCATGCTAGAGCGGCGATGAGGATGGGCTGCCGGTTTTCTGCCTCTACCCGACCCCAAACGGCCGGAATCGATCGTGTTTGACCCTCGCGATCGAGCGCCGGAAGCGAAAGCCCGCGAAACGGAACAACGATGACCGACAGAGTGTCCGCGCCGGTCGGCGCGCCCGTCGCGACGGGAAGCCTCGGCTGGATCGCCGACATGCTGGAGGCCGTCCTCGACTGGTCGACGCGCTCCTCGCGCCGCGCCCTGGCGATCCTCGCGCTCGTGACGACGATAGTGCTGCTGCCGGGCATCTTCACGATTCCGGCCGTCGACCGCGACGAGACGCGCTTCGCGCAGGCCACCCGCCAGATGGTGGAGACCGGCGACTATATCGACATCCGCCTGCGCGACGAGCCGCGCTACAAGAAGCCGATCGGCATCTACTGGATGCAGGCCGCCAGCGTGAAGATCGCCGGCCTCCTCGGCGTCGCCGACGCCAAGGACAGGATCGGCTTCTATCGCATCCCCTCGCTGATCGGCATCGTGCTGGCGGTGCTCTTCACCTATTGGACAGCCCGGCCGCTGATGGCGCGCCGCGCCGCCTTCCTCGCGGCGCTGATGACCGGCTCGGGCATCGTCGTCGCGGTCGAGGCGCATCTCGCCAAGACCGACGCGGTGCAGCTCGCCGCCATCATGGCGATGATGGGCGTGCTGCTCCGGGCCTATCTCGGCCGCGGCGGCGCCGAGCGGCCGGCCGGCGAGATCGCGCTGTTCTGGACGGCGCTCGCCATCGGCATCCTGGTCAAGGGGCCGGTGCCGATCATGGTCTTCGCGCTGACGGCGCTGGTCCTCTCGGTGCTCGACCGTGACGCGGGCTGGCTGAAGCGCCTCAGGCCCGGAATCGGCCTCGTCTGGGTGTTCATCCTGGTGCTGCCCTGGCTGATCGCCATCGCGATCGCCTCCAAGGGCGCCTTCTTCACCGAATCGGTCGGCAAGGACCTGCTCGGCAAGGTCGCGCAGGGCCAGGAATCGCATGGCGCGCCGCCCGGCTACTATCTTCTCACCTATATCGGCACCTTCTGGCCGGCCGCGATGCTGACGGCGCTCGCCTTTCCCTTCATCCGCCGCAGCCTCGGCGAGCGCGGCACGCGGTTCCTGCTCGCCTGGATCATCCCGACCTGGCTCGTGATGGAGGCGGTGCCGACCAAGCTGCCGCATTACACGATGCCGCTGATGCCGGCCCTCGCGATCCTCTTCGCGCTCGCCATCGACCGCCGCGCCTTGCCGACGCAGGGCTGGCTGCCGCGCCTCGCGACCAGCCTCTGGGCGATCCTGCCGGCGGTCTTCGCGGTCGCGGTGCTGATCGGCGTGCAGAAGGTCGAGGGCACGGTGCTGTGGTCCGCGATTCCCGTCGCGGTGGCGATGGTGCTGGCCGGCGCCCTCGCCTTCGCGCTGTTCCGCAGGGCCTATGTGGAGGAGGCCGTGATGACGGCCTTCCTCGCCTCGGCGGCGCTGTTCCTGTTCTTCTTCGGCCTCGTCGCCCCGGCGATGAAGAACATCTGGGTCGCGGAGCGCTTCAAGGCGGTCGCGGCGAGCCTGAACTGCCCCGATCCGCGCATCGCCGAGACGGGCTTCCCGGAATCGAGCGTCGCCTTCGTGTTCGATACGCGCAGCGTCAGCGGCACACCCGCCGAGGTCGCCGCGGCCCTCAAACCCGGCGGCTGCGCCCTCGCCTTCGTCGATGCGCCGCAGGACGCGGCCTTCAGGGCGGCCATCGCCAAGGAGGCCGTCGCGGTCGCGGAAGTGACGAAGCTGCGCGTCTTCAACCACACCAAGGGCCGCTGGCAGACCTTCACGGCGTATCGGCCCGCCAACTGAAGCCGGTACTCAGACGCGCCGGCCTGCGCTATACAGCGCGCTTTCCAACGCCGAGACGATCGAGCGATGTTCATCGATATCTACCGCCAATTGGGCGAATATCTGCACGACGTCTTCGTGCAGAAGGTCGACTTCTGGACGATCATCGGCCTGACCGCGCAGCTCCTGTTCACGGCCCGCTTCGTGGTGCAATGGGTGGCGAGCGAGCGCGCCGGCCGCTCGATGATCCCCTTCGCGTTCTGGGTCTTTTCGATCGGCGGCAGCGCCCTATTGTTCGCCTATGCGGTGTATCGCCGTGACCCTGTCTTCATCCTCGGACAGGCTTTCGGCATCTTCGTTTATCTCCGCAACATCCAGTTGCTGTTCAAGCGGCGGCGCGCCGACCGGAAGGCGACCTTGGACGTCGGATAGCGTCGTCGCTCCAACCAGGGAGCCGACCATGGCCGTGAAAGCGATTCCGGACGGGATGCATGCGATTACCCCGCATCTCGTGATCGACGGCGCCGCCGAGGCGATCGAGTTCTATAAACGGGCCTTCGGCGCGACCGAAATCATGCGCATGGCCGGCCCGAACGGCAAGCTGATGCATGCCGCCGTGAAGATCGGCGATTCCATGCTGATGATGTTCGACGAGATGCCCGAATGGGGCGCGCTCGGCCCGAAGGCGCTGAAAGGCTCGCCCGTCACCATTCATCTCCAGGTCGAGGACGTGGACGCGACCGTCGCGCAGGCCGTGGCGGCCGGCGCCAAGCTGACGATGCCGATCACCGACGCCTTCTGGGGCGACCGCTACGGCCAGATCGAGGACCCGTTCGGCCACAAATGGTCGGTCGCCACCCATATGCGCGACATGAGCCCGGACGAGCTGAAGGCCGCCATGGACGCGGCGATGAAGCAGCCGCAATGCGGCTGATTCAGCCGGCGGCTTTCGCCCGCTCGGCCCTGAACGCCTCGACCGCCGCGCGGCGCGGCATCGGCGCGATCGCGCCGTAGCCGAGCGTGGAGAGCGCCGCGGCCGCGTTGGCGTAGTCCGCCGCCGCGAAGGGATCGCCGGTCTTCAGCCATTCGGCCAGGAAAGCGCCGTCGAACATGTCGCCGGCCCCCGTCGCGTCCACCGCCTCGACCGGATGGGCCGGGATCAGCCGCCGCGCATCCCTGGTCGCCACCAGCGTGCCCTTCTTGCCGAGCGTCAGCGCGACGATGCTCGGCCCGAGCTTCAGGTAGAAGTCGACGATCTCCTCCGGGCTCTGGAGGCCGGTGAGCTGCTGCGCGTCGTCGAGCCCCGGCAGCACGATGTCCGAAAGCGCCACCGCCGCGTGGATGATCGCCCGCGCCCGCTCCAGCGGCCAGAGTCTCAGGCGCAGAT
>JBDHTH010000253.1:0-5049 GCA_039808545.1 Phreatobacteraceae bacterium
GCCGCAACGCCTATGGCTGGCTGAAGACCGAGGCCGGCGTGCATCGCCTGGTGCGCATCTCGCCTTACGATTCCAACGCCCGCCGCCATACCAGCTTCGCCTCCGTCACGGTCTATCCGGTGGTCGACGACCGCATCCAGATCGACATCAAGGAATCGGATGTCGAGACGCAGACCATGCGCTCGGGCGGTGCCGGCGGCCAGCACGTCAACAAGACCGAATCGGCCGTCCGCCTCATCCACAGGCCGACCAAGATCATGGTCGTCTGCCAGGACGGGCGCTCGCAGCACCAGAACCGCGCCAAGGCGTGGCAGATGCTGCGCGCCAAGCTCTACGAGATCGAGCTGAAGAAGCGCGAGGAGCAGGCCGCCGCCGAGCAGGCCGCCAAGAGCGACATCGGCTGGGGCCACCAGATCCGCTCCTACGTGCTCCAGCCCTACCAACTGGTGAAGGATTTGCGGACAGGCCACACCTCCGGCACGCCCGACGAGGTGCTGGGCGGCGATCTCGACCCCTTCATGCAGGCGACGCTGGCGATGAAGGCCTACGGCACCAAGGCCGGCGACACGGCGGACGTGGAGTAGGGCGGGCGGTGCCGGACCGCTGCGCCCCGTCACCCCTCACCCTGTCCCTCTCCCGCAAGGGGAGAGGGGACGCACTTCATGGCTTCCGCCAAGACCGGTTTCGCCAATTGGCGAAACCGGCTCTGCCATCGCTCTCCCCCCTTGCGGGGGAGATGGCCGGCAGGCCAGAGAGGGGCGGCCGGGTGCGACCGCTCGACCAGCAAGCGTAGGCCGCCATGGAATGGTCCGACGACGCCATCATCCTGTCGGTCCGCCGCCACGGCGAGACCAGCGTCGTGGTCGAGGCGATGACGGGCCATCACGGTCGTCATCTCGGCCTCGTGCGGGGCGGGCGCTCCTCCAAGCTGCGGCCCGTCCTCCAGCCCGGCAACGGCGCCCGCGTCACCTGGCGGGCGCGGCTCGACGAGCATCTCGGCCAGTACACCATTGAACCGACCGTCAGCCGGGCCGGCGCGCTGATGGCGAGCGCCGCCGGGCTCTACGGCCTTGCGTCCGTCACCGGCCTCGTCCGCCTGCTGCCCGAACGCGACCCCCATCCGGGTCTCTACGAGGCGCTCGCCTTCGTGGTCGATGCGCTGTCGGACAGGGACATCGCGGCCGTGCTGCTGGTGCGCTTCGAGCTGGCGGTTCTGGCCGAGCTCGGCTTCGGCCTAGATCTCGACCGCTGCGCCGCCACCGGCACGCGCGAGGACCTTGCCTTCGTCTCGCCGAAGACCGGCCGCGCCGTCTCGCGCGCCGCCGCCGGCATCTGGGCCGACCGCATGCTGCGCCTGCCGGCCTTCCTGGTGCATGGCGCCGCCGCCATGCCGGCGGGCAGCGACCTCAGCGACGCCTTCGCGCTGACTGGCTTCTTCCTCGACCGCCATGTCTACGGCCCACGCGGCATCCGCCCGCCGGAGGGCAGGGCCGCCTTCATAAGAGCCTGCTCCCTTCAAGCGGAATCGCTTGAAGGGTCAAAGCAGTCTCTGGATCTTTAAACCCGATCTCCGGGGATGATGCGCGTTCCCGGCTTGTTCCCGGCGCCAACAGCCTCTAAGCGTTTTCCATGGCCACCAAGACGATTCTGCCCCCCAAGGACATCGAGCCGATCGAGCTGAAATCGGCGCTCGAGGACCGCTATCTCGCCTACGCGCTCTCCACCATCATGCACCGGGCGCTGCCCGATGCGCGCGATGGCCTCAAACCCGTGCATCGCCGCCTGATGCATGCGATGCGCATCCTCCGGCTCGACCCCAATGCCGGCTTCAAGAAATGCGCCCGCGTCGTCGGCGACGTGATCGGCAAGTTCCACCCCCATGGCGACCAGTCAGTCTATGACGCGCTGGTGCGCCTCGCGCAGGATTTCGCGCAGCGCTATCCGCTCGTCGACGGCCAGGGCAATTTCGGCAATATCGACGGCGATAACCCGGCCGCCATGCGCTACACCGAGGCGCGCATGACCGAGGTCGCGGCGCTGCTTTTGGAAGGCATCGACGAGGACGCGGTCGATTTCCGCCCGACCTATGACGGGGAGGAGGAGGAGCCGGTGGTGCTCCCCGCCGCCTTCCCGAACCTCCTCGCCAATGGCAGCCAGGGCATCGCGGTCGGCATGGCGACCTCGGTGCCGCCGCACAACATCGTCGAGCTCTGCGACGCCTCGCTCCACCTGATCGAGAAGCCGAAGGCGACCTCGCGCGACCTGATGCAGTTCGTGAAGGGGCCGGATTTCCCGACCGGCGGCATCATCGTCGAGAGCGCCGAGAGCATGGCCGAGGCCTATGCGACCGGCCGCGGCGGCTTCCGCGTCCGCGCCCGCTGGCACAAGGAGGAGACGGGCCGCGGCACCTATGTGATCGTCGTCACCGAGGTCCCGTTCCTGGTGCAGAAATCGCGCCTCGTGGAACGCCTCGCCGAGCTGATCAACGAGAAGAAGGTGCCGCTGCTCGCCGATGTGCGCGACGAATCGGCCGAGGATATCCGCCTCGTGCTGGAGCCGAAGAGCCGCTCGGTCGAGCCCGAGATCCTGATGGAATCGCTCTTCAAGCTCACGGAGCTCGAAAGCCGCATCTCGCTCAACATGAACGTGCTGGTCGGCGGCCAGGTGCCGAAGGTGCTCGGCCTCGCCGAGGCGCTGCGCGAATGGCTGAACCATCGGCGCGACGTGCTGCTGCGCCGCTCGCGCTTCCGCCTCGCGCAGATCGAGAAGCGGCTGGAGATCCTCGGCGGCCTCCTCGTCGCCTATCTCAACCTCGACGAGGTCATCCGCATCATCCGCGAGAACGATGAGCCCAAGCCCATTCTGATGGCGCGCTTCGAGATCACCGAGGTGCAGGCCGAGGCGATCCTCAACACCCGCCTGCGCTCACTTCGCAAGCTGGAGGAGATGGAGATCCGGCGCGAGGACGAGGCTCTGCGCGCCGAGAAGGACGAGATCGAGAAGCTGCTCGGCTCGGATGCCCGGCAGTGGAAGATGGTCGGCTGGGAGATCAAGGAGGTCCGCAAGGAATTCGGCCCCGACACGCCGCTCGGCAAGCGCCGCACCACCTTCGCGGATGCCCCCGAGCACGACCTCGAAACCGTCCAGCAATCGCTGATCGAGCGCGAGCCGATCACCGTGGTGGTCTCCGAGAAGGGCTGGGTCAGGAGCCTGAAGGGCCATGTCACCGACCTCTCGTCGCTGACCTTCAAGACCGACGACCGGCTCGGTTTCTCCTACCTCACCGAGACGACCGCCAAGATCCTGGTCTTCGCCACCAACGGCAAGGTGTTCACGCTGGAAGCCTCCAAGCTGCCGGGCGGGCGCGGCCATGGCGAGCCGATCCGCCTGATGATCGACCTGGAGCAGGAGCACGCCCTCGTCGCCGTCATGCCCTATATCGGTGACCGCAAGATGCTGATCGCCAGCAAGGTCGGGCGCGGCTTCGTGGTGGGCGAGGAGCAGCTCCTCGCCAACACCCGCAAGGGCAAGCAGGTGCTGAACGTCGACGCCCCCGACGAGCTGGCGATTGCCGTGCCGGTGGAGGGCGACATGGTCGCGATCGTCGGCGAGAACCGGAAATTGCTGGTCTTCCCGCTGAGCCAGATCCCCGAGATGACGCGCGGCCGCGGCGTGCGCCTGCAGCGCTACAAGGATGGCGGCGTCTCGGATGCCAAGACCTATGAATCCGCCAAGGGCCTCACCTGGCGCGATTCCTCCGACCGGATCTGGTCGGTGACGGAACTGGCCGACTGGACCGGCAACCGCGCCGATTCCGGCCGCCTGCCGCCCAAGGGCTTCCCGCGCAACAACAAGTTCGGGCGGGCATAGCAGCCCAGAGGCCGCGAACGAGTTCCGATCCGCCCGCGTCGACACCACGCGGACGGATCGGCCTCGAACCCGCCGCACCGATCGCCGACGGCGCGGCGGGCGAGACGGAATGCCCCCGTCAGCGCGCGACCTGGGCGAGGAACGCCGCGACCGATTGGCGCGCCAGCGGCATGTTCCAGAGGTGATGGCGCCCGCCCGGTATCACCACGACCGGCCCGCGCCCGCCGATATGGTCGACGCAGCCGCGGCCCTGCCCGAGCCGGTGGAACAGCGGGTCGGCGTCGCCATGCAGGGCGAGCACCGGGCCGCTGCCGCGGATGCCGTCCCATTGCCCGCCCCAGCCGCGGCAGGTCCAGGAGAAGATGATGCGCGCCCGGTACTCGCTCCCCGGATAGAGCGCGGCGGTGATGCCGCCCTCGCTGTGCCCGGCGAGGATCAGCCGCGACGGATCGGCCCAGGGCTGGCCCGCGAGCTGCGCCGCCGCGAAGCGCGCCTCCTCGATGCGCATCTGCACGAACGGCCATTTCGCCTCGCGATAGGCGTTCTCGCCCGAGACGCGGCCGGGCCGGGCGAAGCTGTCGGGGGCGACGACGATGACGCCGAGCCCGTTCCAGAAGCGCCCGGTCTGCGTCGGCAGGCTGCCATGCAGGAACACCACGACCGGGTGGCGTCCGGGCGCGATCTTCCCGAGGCAGTCGCCGCGGCCGACATAGCCGCTGCAGTCGCGCCGGTCCTTGGTAAGGCTCGCCGGGACGTAGATCTTGGCGCGCGCCCAGGTCAGGGCGACCGCGTCCTGTGCGGCGGCCGGCGATGGCGCGAGCGCGGCCGCGACCACGATCGATCCGGCGAGATTGCGGGCGATGAGGCCCAATCGTTTCAGCATGGCGATGAATCTCCGCATGATCCGCCCGTTTCGGCGGATGAGACGCGAATGACGCCACGGCGCCCGTCAGAGCCGCGTCAAGCGAGCGTCAAGGCTATGGTGCGAAAGGGAAATCGGCCTGCCGTCGCACCGGCGCGCCGAGCCGGCAGGCCGGCGGGACTCGACAGGGCACGTCTGTCGGGGTGGTGCGTCACAGGCCACCGACGTCGGCTTCACGGTTTCTTGACGCCAGCCTCACGCTGCCATGACGCCGCGATGCGACGGTTTGCCGCTGTGCTCCCGATCTCAGGACTGTT
>JBDHTH010000254.1:0-5044 GCA_039808545.1 Phreatobacteraceae bacterium
CGCTCGACGCCGAGACCATGGCGCTGGAGGCGCCCGGCAACCACAAGGCGGAGCTGCGCCTGTGGCTGCGCATGCTCACCTGCACCAACCTCATCGAAGCCGAGATCCGGCGGCGCCTGCGCGAGCGCTTCGACGTGACGCTGCCGCGGTTCGACCTGATGGCGCAGCTCGACCGCGCCGAGGGCGGCATGACGCTGTCGGAAGCCTCGCGGCGGATGATGGTTTCGAACGGCAACCTGACGGCGCTGGTCGAGCGGCTCGTCGCCTCCGGCCATGTGGCGCGGCGCACGCACCAGGGCGACCGCCGCGTGCAGGTCGTCTCGCTCACGCCCGAGGGGCGCCGCGCCTTCCGCCAGATGGCCAAGGCGCATGAGGACTGGATGGCCGAGATCTTCGCGGGGCTCAGCGCCGCCGGCCTCGACGCCCTGATGGCGAGCCTCGCCGAGGTGAAGCGCTCGGCTCGCCTCGCCATCGCGGGCGGCCCCGATTCAACAGCGGAGGAAGCATGACACCCGCCTCGCAAGCGACCAAACCCCTCGCGGCCTACGAGGCGCGGCATTTTGCCTTCGAGACGACGGACAAGGTCGGGCGGATCACGCTCAACCGGCCGGAGCGGAAGAACCCGCTTACCTTCGAGAGCTATCGCGAGCTCTGCGACCTGTTCCGCGCCGCCGCCTTCGACGACAGCGTCGCGGCCTTCGTGGTGACGGGCGCGGGCGGCAATTTCTGCTCGGGCGGCGACGTGTTCGAGATCATCGGGCCGCTGGTCGAGATGAACACGGTCGGCCTCACCAATTTCACGCGCATGACCGGCGAGCTCGTGAAGGCGATGCGCGCCTGCCCGCAGCCGATCGTCGCGGCGGTCGACGGGATCTGTGCCGGCGCCGGGGCGATCATCGCGATGGCGTCGGATCTGCGGCTCGGCACCGAGCGGGCCAAGGTCGCTTTCCTGTTCAACCGCGTCGGCCTTGCGGGCTGCGACATGGGCGCCTGCGCGATGCTGCCGCGCATCATCGGCCAGGGCCGGGCCTCGGAGCTTCTCTATACCGGCCGGTCGATGGGCGCCGCCGAGGGCGAGCGCTGGGGCTTCTTCAATCGGCTGGTCGCGGCAGACACTCTCCTTGCCGAGGCCGAGGCGCTGGCGGGCGAGATCGCGGCCGGCCCGACCTTCGCGCATGGCATGACCAAGCGCATGCTGCAGATGGAATGGGCGATGTCGGTCGAGGAGGCGGTGGAGGCCGAGGCGGTCGCGCAGGCGCTGTGCATGACCACCGAGGATTTCGCCCGCGCCTTCCGGGCCTTCGCGGCCAAGCAGAAGCCGGTCTTCGAGGGCAATTGATGCGCGATACGAGCTTTCTCGACTGGCCGTTCTTCGAGGAGCGCCACCGCGCCTTCCGCGCCGCGCTGGCAAGCTGGGCCGATACCGCCGTCCTGCCGCTCGTCGCTCATCACGACGTCGACGCCTCCTGCCGGGCGCTGGTCGCGGCGCTCGGCGCGGCGGGCTTCCTGAAGGCCGCGGTGCCGGCCGAATATGGCGGACTCACGCCCGGCTACGACGTGCGGACCCTGTGCCTGGCGCGCGAGACGCTGGCCTACACCTCCGGCCTCGCGGATTTCGCCTTCGCGATGCAGGGGCTCGGGACCGGGCCGATCACGCTGTTCGGCGCCGAGGCGCTGAAGCGGCGCTATCTGCCGCCGGTTGCGGCCGGCAGGCATATCGCGGCCTTCGCGCTCACGGAGCCCGAGGCGGGTTCCGACGCTGCGCAGCTCGCCACCACGGCCGTGCCGGACGGGCCGGGCCATGTGCGGCTCGACGGCGCCAAGACCTGGATCTCGAATGGCGGCATCGCGGACCATTACGTCGTCTTCGCGCGGAGCGGCGAGGCGCCGGGCGCCAAGGGACTCTCGGCCTATGTGGTGGATGCCGACACGCCCGGCCTCACCATCGCGGAGCGGATCGACACGATCGCGCCGCACCCGCTCGCGACGCTCCGCTTCGAGGGCTGCCGTGTGCCGGCCGAGAACCGGCTCGGCGGGCCGGGCGACGGCTTCAAGGTCGCGATGGCGACACTCGACGTGTTCCGCTCCACGGTTGGCGCCGCGGCGCTCGGCTTCGCGCGGCGGGCGCTTTCCGAGGCGCTTCACCGCACCGGCACGCGCAAGATCTTCGGCGCGCCGCTTTCCGAGTTGCAGCTCACGCAGGCGGCGCTCGCCGAGATGGCGACCGATGTCGATGCGAGCGCCCTCCTCGTCTACCGCGCCGCCTGGACCAAGGACATGGGCGCGGCGCGCGTCTCGCGCGAGGCCTCGATGGCCAAGATGCACGCGACGGAGGCGGCCCAGCAGGTGATCGACAAGGCGCTGCAACTGCATGGCGGCCTCGGCGTGAAGAGCGGCGCGCCGGTCGAGCAGCTTTATCGCGAGATCCGGGCGCTGCGGATCTACGAGGGGGCGACCGAGGTGCAGAAGATCGTCATCGCGCGCGAGACGCTGAAGGCGTTCCAGGCGGCGCAAGCTTGAGGAGGCCGAGATGAGCGAGACCGCCCCATTCCATCGCTCGGCCCATGTCGACAGCTTCGCGCGCGACCATCTGCCGCCGCGCGAGCAATGGCCGGATTTCCTGTTCACGCGCCCGGAGCTGCAATATCCGGAGCGCCTCAACTGCGTCGGCGCCTTCCTTGATCGCTGGGTGGAGGAAGGCCATGGCGACCGGCTCTGCCTGATCGGCGACGCGGAGCGGCTGACCTACGCGGCGCTCCAGGCGCGGGTGAACCGCATCGCCAACCTGCTCACCAAGAAGCTCGGCCTGGTGCCGGGCGGCCGGGTGCTGCTGCGCTCCGCCAACAACCCGATGATGGTCGCCTGCTATCTCGCGGTGCTCAAAGCGGGCGGCATCGTCGTCGCGACCATGCCGCTGCTGCGCGCCAAGGAGCTCCTCTACCCGATCCGCAAGGCTAGGATCGCGCTGGCGCTGTGCGACTGGCGTCTCCGCGACGAGATGGAGAAGGTCGCGGCCGAGGACACGCCGCTTAAGCGTGTCGTCTACTGGGGCGGGGGCGGCCCCGACGCGCTCGACGTGATGCTGGCGGCCGAGTCCGACCGCTTCAAGGCCTGCGACACGGCGAGCGACGATGTCTGCCTGATCGGCTTCACCTCCGGCACCACCGGCGAGCCGAAGGGCACGATGCATTTCCACCGCGACATGCTGGCGATCTGCGACGGCTATTCGCGCAACGTGCTGAAGCCGCTGCCGAGCGACCGCTTCGTCGGCTCCCCGCCCCTCGCCTTCACGTTCGGGCTCGGCGGGCTGGTGCTGTTCCCGATGCATGTCGGCGCCTCCACGGTGCTGCTCGAAAAGGCGGGGCCGGACGAGATCCTTCAGGCCGTCGAGCAGCATCGCGCCACCATCACCTTCACGGCGCCGACCGCCTATCGCGCCATGCTGGCCAAGCTCGGCCAATACGACATTTCCTCGCTGCGCGTCGGCGTCTCGGCCGGCGAGGCGCTGCCGAAGGCGACCTGGGAGGCGTTCCACGCCGCGACCGGCATCTCGCTGATGGACGGCATCGGCGCGACCGAGATGCTGCATATCTTCATCGCGGCGCCGCTGGAGAAAATCCGCCCCGGCGCGACCGGCCTTCCGGTTCCGGGCTACGAGGCCAAGCTGATCGACGCGGACGGCCGCGACCTGCCGCTCGGCGAGAGCGGGCGCCTGGCGGTGCGCGGGCCGACCGGCTGCCGCTATCTCGACGATCCGCGGCAGACCCGCTACGTCGTCGACGGCTGGAACGTGACGGGCGACACCTACCGCACCGATGAGGACGGCTATTTCTGGTACGAGGCGCGCTCCGACGACATGATCATCTCGGCCGGCTACAACATCGCGGGGCCGGAGGTGGAGGCGGCGCTCCTCACCCATCCGGACGTCGCCGAATGCGGCGTGGTCGGCGCGCCGGACGCGGCGCGCGGCATGGTGGTGAAGGCCTATGTGGTGCTGAAGGCCGGCGCGGCCGGCGACGACGCCATGGTGAAGCGCCTGCAGGACCATGTGAAGGCCGAGGTCGCGCCCTACAAATATCCGCGGATCGTGGAATTCGTCACCCGCCTGCCGCGCACCGAGACCGGCAAGCTGCAGCGCTTCGCGCTGCGCGCGATGGCGCGGAAGGAGGCGGAGACTTGAGCGGAAGAGAGATTCCGCCAATCCCCGCCGGGATGCCGCGCATCCCGGTGCATATCCGCTTCTCGCATTGCGACCCGGCCGGCATCGTCTACTACGCGCGCTATTTCGACATCTTCAACGGCGTCGTCGAGGACTGGTTCGCGCGCGCGCTCGGCCTCAGCTACGCGGCGTTCATCGGGCCGCGCCGCATCGGCCTCGGCTATGTGCATGCGGAGGCGGATTTCTTCATCCCCGGCTTCATGGGCGACGACATCGCCTTCGCGGTGATCGTCGAGAAGGTCGGGAATTCGTCGATCCGGCTCGCCCTGGTCGGCGAGAAGGACGGCCGGCCGATGCTGGTCGCGCGCCTCGTCATCGTCACGACCTCGCTCGTGGAGCACCGCAAGATCGCGGTGCCGGACGATCTCAGGGCCGCGCTCGAAACCTATCGGGAGAGATACGCGTGAGCATCGCCGACGACCTGAAGAAGCACGGCGCGCCCGAGGTCCTGCAGCCGGAAGGCTGGCCGATGCCGCGCGGCTATGCCAACGGCATGAGCCAGAAGGGCCGGCTGATCGTCACGGGCGGCGTCATCGGCTGGGATGCGCGCGAGGTGCTGGCCGAGGGCTTCCTGCCGCAGGTGCGCCAGGCGCTGGAGAACATCGTCGCGATCCTCGCGGCCGGCGGCGCCGCGCCGCACCACCTGATGCGCCTCACCTGGTATGTCGTCGACGTGGAGGAATACATCGCCTCCCTCCCCGAGCTCGGCCGCACCTACCGCTCGGTGATCGGCAAGCACTTCCCCGCCATGGCGCTGGTGCAGGTGGTGCGCCTCGTCGAGCCCGCCGCCCGCGTCGAGATCGAGGCGACCGCGGTGGTGCCGGA
>JBDHTH010000255.1:0-5031 GCA_039808545.1 Phreatobacteraceae bacterium
TTCACCTCGTAGACATGCATCGCCGAGCCGGTGAGCGCGACGCCGTCATAGGCCGAAAGATCGACGCCGGCGGGCAGCGCGGCGCCGTCGTCGCCGGGCGCGATGATGTCGATCAGGGCGTTCGGCGCGAGGGCGGCGAGGCAATGCGCATAGGCCTCCGACGGGGTGACGCCGGACGCGGCGCGCTCGCTGGCACGCAATTCCGGCAGGTTGCCTTCGACGACGAGGAGGCGCGGGCGAGGCGGGGCGGTCATCGCCCTGCGTTAGCGAAGCCGCGCCGTCCGGTAAAGCGGCAAGTTGCCGGCCGCCGGCCGCCGGTCTAGATCAGGACCATCCATCGAGGCTCCCATGACCGAAACGCTGCCGCATCTGCCGCTATCCGAGATCGAAGCCCGGCTCGCCGAGGGCGCGCGCCTCGTCGATGTGCGCGAGCGCGACGAATTCGCGGCCGAGCATATCGCGGGCGCGCTCAACCTGCCGCTCTCGGAGATCGGCGCCGATACGCGGCTCGAGGCGGGCGCGGCGCCGGTCGTCTATCTCTGCCGGTCCGGCACGCGCACGCGCCGGGCCGCCGAGATCCTGAACGGCCTCGCCGAAAACGCCGTCGCGCTCGATGGCGGCATCCTCGGCTGGAAGGCGGCCGGCCGGCCGGTCGAGGAGGGCTGAGCGTGCACGCCGCCGCGGATCCGCATGTCGTCGAGACGATCGCAGCGCTGGAAGCGCTCTACGCGAAGCCGGCCGGCGCCTCGCTCGCCAAGGAGACCGACCATCTAACGCCGCCCTATCGCGCGATGGTGGAGGCCGCGCCCTTCATGCTGCTCGCGACGCAGGGGCCGAACGGCGTCGACTGCTCGCCGCGCGGCGACAGGCCGGGCTTCGTGACGGTGGCGGATGCGCATACGCTGCTGATCCCCGACCGGCGCGGCAACAACCGCATCGACTCGCTGCGCAACATCCTGGCGAACCCCGAGGTGGGGCTGCTGTTCATGATTCCCGGCGTCAACGAGACGCTGCGGATTCGCGGCCGGGCCGCGATCACGACCGACCCGGCCCTCGCCGACGCGATGCGCGTCGACGGCAAGGCGCCCGCCACGATCGTCCGGGTCGCGGTCGAGCGCGTCTTTTTCCAATGCTCGCGCGCCCTGCTGCGCTCCGGGCTCTGGGATCAGGCGCGCCATGTCGAGCGGCAGGCCCTGCCCTCGCCCGGCGACATGATCGCGGCCGCGACCGAGGGCCGTGAAGGCGGCCGGGCCTACGACCAGGGGCTGGCGGAGCGGCTGGCCGGCTCGCTCTATTAGCGCTGAACCGCCGGGCGGGCGATTGCGGCGAAATCGTGCTTGCGCGATCCCGCATCGTCCGCCTACCGTCTGGACTCAACGAGGCGCCGCAGAAGCGCCACCACATCGTCTAGGGAGAAACCGATGATCGACCGTCGTTCCGTGCTCATGGCCGGCGTCGCCGCGCTGGCGCTCGGCACCAGCCGCGCCGAGGCGCAGGCCATCAACGCCTTGCAGATCTTCGTGCCGGCCGCGCCGGGCGGCGGCTGGGACCAGACCGGCCGCTCCATCGAGGCCATCATGAAGGCCGAGAAGCTGGTGCAGTCGACCCAGGTCGAGCATGCGCCGGGCGCCGGCGGCGCCGTCGGCCTGCCGAAATTCCTCGCCACCAAGAAGGGCCAGCCGAACGCGCTGATCGTCGGCGGCCTCGTCATGGTCGGCGCCCTGATCACCAACAAGGCGGCCGTCAAGGTCTCGGACACGGTGCCGATCGCCCGGCTGACCGGCGAGGCCGAGGTCATCGTCGTCAACGCGGCATCGCCGCTGAAGACGATGAAGGACCTCGTCGACGCCTTCAAGGCCGATCCCGGCAAGGTGTCCTGGGCGGGCGGCTCGGCGGGCGGCACCGACCACATGCTCGCCGGCCTGATCGCCAAGGCGGCGGGCGTCGACCCGAAGAAGGTGGCGTATGTCGCCTATTCGGGCGGCGGACCGGCCCAGGCGGCGCTGCTCGGCAACCAGGTGACGGCCGGCATCTCGGGGTGGGGCGAGTTCGCCGAGCAGGTGAAGGCCGGCAAGCTCCGGGCGCTCGCGGTCTCGGGCGACAAGCGCCTGCCGGGCATCGACGTGCCGACGCTGAAGGAAGCCGGGGTCGACGTCGAGCTCTACAACTGGCGCGGCGTGTTCGGCGCGCCCGGCACCACGCCGGAGCAGCAGGCGGCCCTCGTCGCGCTGGTCGAGAAGATGGCCAAGAGCAAGGCCTGGCTCGACGAGTGCGAGAAGAAGGACTGGCTGCCCATCCTCCTGACGGGCGCGGAGTTCGGCAAGTTCCTGACGGCCGAGAACGATCGCGTCACGACCATCCTCAAGGATATCGGCCTGGCGAGCTGACGGCGGCACAGGAGAGGATCCGTCATGGATACGCGATCCAGGACGCCCGAAACCGCGATGGCGCTCGGCGTCATCGCGCTGGCGGGGCTCGTCGCCTTCGGCACCACGCAGATTCCGGAGGTCGCCTACGTCCAGGTCGGACCGCGCATCTTCGGCTGGATCGCGGCCGCCGGGCTCGGCGTGATGGGCGCGCTGCTGCTGTTCACGGCCGTCAAGGGGATCTGGCAGCGCGAGGATCCCGGCGAGGCCCTCGACTGGCCGGCGCTCGCGACGATCGGCGCCGGCCTTCTCATCAACATCGCGTTCATCGAGACGGTCGGCTTCATCCTGACGTCGACCATCCTGTTCGCCGCCACGGCGCGCGCCTTCGGCAGCCGCAAATGGCTGCGCGACCTCGTGATCGGCTTCGCGCTGACGGCCTGCGCCTACGTCTTCTTCGACAAGGTGCTCGAATACCGGATCGGCTCCGGCCTCGTGGAGGATCTCCTCACGCGGCTGCTCGCGCCGCTCTTCCCGCCCGGCTGACGCCGCCCACAACCCGCCGCCCGCGCGGCGCCATTTCCGTAGGTCAGCATGGAAGCCCTCGGTTTTCTGGCGCAAGGCTTCGCCATCGCGTTCACCCCCATCAACCTGCTGTGGGCCCTGGTGGGGGTCACGATCGGCACCGCGGTCGGCGTGCTGCCGGGCCTCGGGCCGGCGCTGACCATCGCGCTGCTGCTGCCGATCACCACCAAGGTCGAGGCGACCGCCTCGATGATCCTGTTCGCGGGCATCTACTACGGCGGCATGTATGGCGGCTCGACCACCTCGATCCTGATCAACACGCCGGGCGAGAGCGCCAGCATCATCACGGCGCTCGAAGGGAACAAGATGGCGAAGCGGGGGCGGGCGGGCGCCGCCCTCTCGACCGCCGCGATCGGCTCCTTCATCGCCGGCACGATCGGCACGCTCGGCATCGTGTTCCTCGCCCAGCCGGTCGTCGACCTGGCGCTGAAATTCGGCCCGGCCGAGTATTTCTCGCTGATCGTTCTGTGCTTCATCACGATCTCGGCGGTGCTCGGCAATTCGGCGGTGCGCGGGCTGACGGCGCTGTTCTTCGGCATCTTCCTCGGGATGATCGGCACCGACCAGCAGAGCGGGCAGGCGCGCTTCACCTTCGGCCTCATCGAGCTGCTCGACGGGGTGAACGTCGTGATCGTCGCGGTCGGGCTGTTCGCGATCGGCGAGACGCTCTGGCTGATCGCCAAGCCCAAGGTCGAGGACGAGGTGCTCTCGATCAAGGATTCGATCTGGATGACCAAGGAGGACTGGGCGCGCTCCTGGAAGCCCTGGCTGCGCGGCGCCTGCCTCGGCTTTCCGATCGGCGCGCTGCCGGCCGGCGGCGCCGAGATCCCGACCTTCCTCTCCTACTGGATGGAGAAGCGCCTCTCCAAGAAGCCCGAGGAGTTCGGCCACGGCGCCATCGAGGGCGTGGCGGGGCCGGAGGCGGCCAACAACGCCTCGGCGGCCGGCGTGCTGGTGCCGATGCTGTCGCTCGGCCTGCCGACCTCGGCGACCGCCGCGATCATGCTCTCGGCGCTGCAGAGCTACGGCATCAATCCGGGCCCGCAGCTCCTCTCGACCAACCCGCAGCTCGTCTGGGGCCTGATCGCGTCGCTGCTGATCGGCAACTTCATGCTGGTGGTGCTGAACCTGCCGCTGGTCGGCCTCTGGGTGAAGATCCTCAAGATCCCGCAGCCGCTGCTCTATGGCGGCATCCTGGTCTTCTCGACGATCGGCACCTATGGCATCAGCCGCTCCTGGGTGGACCTCGCGCTGCTGCTGGCGATCGGCATCATCGGCTACCTGATGCGCAAGTTCGACTTCCCGGCCGCGCCCGTCATCATCGGCATGATCCTCGGGCCGATCGCCGAGAACTCGTTCCGGCAGGCGATGACGATCAGCCAGGGCAGCCCGATGATCTTCCTGGAGAAGCCGATCTCGCTCGCGCTGCTGGTGCTCGCCGCCGTCGCGGTGCTGACGCCGCTGATCCTGCGCTACCGCCGGTGGCGGGCGACGGGGCAGCGCGCCTGAGATGGACGCTGCCGCCGAGCCGCTCCGCTACGGCGTCGCCGAGCGCGCGGCCGTGGCCGGGCTGAGCGGCCTTCAAATGCTGCGCGCCGTGCTGGCGCGCGAGCTGCCGTCGCCGCCGATCAGCCGCGTCCTCGCCTTCCGCCTCGCGGAGGCCGAGCACGGATCCTGCGTCTTCACGGGCGAGCCGAGCGCCGACTACTTCAACCCGCTCGGCACGGTGCATGGCGGCTGGGCCGCGACGCTGCTCGATTCCGCCATGGGCTGCGCCGTGCACACGACGCTCAAGCCCGGCGAGGGCTACACGACCGTCGAGATGAAGCTCAACTATGTGCGGCCGATCCTGCCGAAGACCGGCCCGGTGCGCTGCGAGGGCCGCGTCATCCATCGCGGCGCGACGATCGCGACCTCCGAGGGCAAGCTCCTCGACGGCGCCGGCAAGCTGCTGGCGCACGGCACCGAGACCTGCATGATCTTTCCGGCGCGCGGCTGACATCGCCCGGCCGGCCGCATTTTCGCAAGGAGCCATGATGAGATCGAACAGCGCCGTCGATATCGGCAACCCGGTCCTGAC
>JBDHTH010000256.1:0-5021 GCA_039808545.1 Phreatobacteraceae bacterium
GGTCGCGAGATCCTTCTCGTTCATGCCGATGCCGGTGTCGCGGATGCGCAGCGCCGCCTCGCCCGCGTCGGTGAGCGCGGTCGACACGATCACCTGGCCGCCGGCCGGCGTGAACTTGATCGAGTTCGACAGCAGGTTCAGCACGATCTGCCGCATCGCGCGCGCATCGGCGACCACCGGCGGCAGCTTCCGGGCGATCGAGGTGCGGATGATGATGCGCTCGCGATTGGCCTCCTGCTGCATGATCGCGACCGAGGTCGCGACGATGTCGTTGAGGTCGACGCTCGCGAAGTTGAGATCCATCTTGCCGGCCTCGATCTTCGAGATGTCGAGCAGGTCGTTGACGAGGCTGAGCAGATGCGTGCCGGAGGCGTGGATGTCGCGCAGATATTCCCGGTAGCGGTCGACGCCGATGCGGCCGAAACGTTCCTCCATCATCACCTCGGAGAAGCCGATGATGGCGTTGAGCGGCGTCCTGATCTCGTGGCTGATCTTCGTCAGGAAGTCCGATTTCTGCGACGAGACCTCCTCGGCGTTGCGCTTGGCGGCAACGAGCTCCTCCTCGGCCCGCTTCCACTGCGTGATGTCGCGGAACACCGCGCAGAGGCGCGGCGTCTCGCCGTCGCCGATCCGGCCCATCGTCATGAAGACCGGGATGAGGCCGCCGCCCTTGACGCGCGCGAACAGCTCGCGGCCGTCATTGAGCACGCTGGCGACGCCGTTGCGCAACAGCCCGTCGAGATAGTCGACGGCGGCGCGATGGCTTTCGGGCGCGAAGAGATTGGTGAAGTTGCGGCCGACGATCTCGTGGCTCTCATAGCCGAACAGCGCCTCGGCGCTCCGATTCAGCCGTTCGACGACGCCGTCGCCGTCGATGATCACGATGCCGTCGGTGGCGGTGTCGAGGATGGCCGACAACTCGCTCGCGCGGCGTTCGGCATCGGGTGACGCGAGCGGCTGGGGCGCCGCGACGGGCTCGGGCACCGGCGGCGCGACCGCCGGGCGGCGCGGCAGATCGAGAACGGCGGCGATCGGGGCGCGCGGCTCGGGGCGGGCCGGCAGCGGCGCGGCGTGGCCTGCCGCGCGGATCGGCTGCGGGCGCTCCGAAAGCGCCATCATCAGCGCCGAGGCGCCGCACCAGGCGATGCGATGCAGCTTCGCCGCGAAGGGCGCGGTCTTGCCGTCCGCGAGGCGCACGACGACCGTGCCGTCCTCGGCGGCCCGCTCGGCGCCGTCTTCGCCATCGACGAAGCAGCTCGAAAGCTGCTCGGCCGTGTCGAGCGCCGCAACGCCCGTCAGAGCGCGGAAGGCGCGGTTGGCATGCATGATGCGCTCTCCGCGCATCACCACGACCGGACCCGGCAGGCGGTCGAGCAGCGCCGCCGCATCCGTGGTCGCGTCGCGGACGCCGGCGAGGCGGGCATCCGCGATCCTGGCGTCCCAGTCGATCGTCGGCGCGGCCGGGGACGGCGCGGCGGGCGGCGGGGCGGGCGGCGGGGCCGGCGGCTCGATCTCCAGCGCCTTGACGGCCTGCGGCGGATCCTCGCCGCCCTCGCGCGCCGGCAGCATCCCTTCCGGAACGCGCGCGCCGAGCGCCTTGGCGATCTCGCGGAAGGCGTTGCGCTCGACCGGGCTCAGGCCGAGCCGCTTCTCGGGGATCGGCATGTTGCGGAGCTGCACGACATTCGGCGGCGGATTGACCAGCTCATAGGGGTTGCGCAGCGGCTCGGCCAGCAGCGGCGGCTCCTCGGCGGCTGGCTTCGGTGCTTCGGACGGAGTCTCTGGCTCCGGCTCTTCGGCAGCGGCGGGCGGCGCGGCCGTCTCGGGCTGATCGAGCAGCGCCTCCAGATCCTCGGCGCGCCAGACGCCGAAGCCGCGATAGCCGTGAAATGTCCGCTCGCGGTCGAAGACCGGCAGGCCGGCGAGCTCCACCGTCAGCGGCGCGACGCGGGAGGTCGGCCAGGCGACGCGCACGCCGCTCCAGGTGTCGCGGCGATCGAGCGCGCGGGCGATGCGGCCGTCGGCGTCGAGGCCGTAGCGTGCCGCGATCTCGGCCCAGGTGCGGCCGAGCAGATCGGCCGCTGCCGCGCCGACCACCTCGCCGAGCTGCGGCGAAACCGAGGTGAAGCGCTGCTCCGCATCCATCTGCCAGACGAAGCGCAGCGGCGCGCGCGGCCGGCCCGCATCGGCGGCCGGCTGCGGCTCGCGGTAGAGCGGATTGGCGGCGAGTGGTGCCGGCGCCGGCATCACGGGCGCCGCAACGGGTGTTTCCGGCGCGAGGGCCACCGGGTCGCCGGAGGCCGGCTCGGCCGCAAAGGCCGCAGCAGCATCGATCGCTCGATCGAGAGCGTCGGGGTCTTGGACCGTCACCAGAGCAGCCGGCGTGGCGTCCATCGGGCCGCCGGGTGCAGGCGGGTCCGGCTCAGCCGCGACGGAGCCGGCGGTGGCCTCCCGATCAGGAGCATCGAGATTCTGAATGGCTTCCGGCGCCGCCGGCGTCATAGCCATCGGCCCGCCGGGAGCAGGCGAGGCCAGCTCGGCCGCGACGGAGCCGGCGGCGTCGGCCGTCTGGTCAAGGGCGTCGGGATCTTGGATGACTCCCGGCGCAGCCAGCGTAGCGGCTAGGTCCGCCGTCGCGGCAACGACAGGCTCCGCACGACCTTCGGCAGTCGGGGGCTCGGAGATCGGCGCATCGACGAAGTGCCCAAGCGGCGCGACCGCTTCGGAGATGACCGGCGGAGCCATCGCCGGCTTGGGCCGATGATCATCCGATAAGGACGGGGCCGGGGCGGGCGCGACCGGCTGCGGCATCGCGGGCGGCGGCCAAGACGGGCGGTCCGCCGCGTTCTCGGCCGCAACGGCCGGGGCGCGCGCCTCGGTCGAGGGCGCTGGCGGCTCGTTCTGCGGCGGCGGATTGGCCAGGAACGCCGCGATCTCCTCACGCAAGGCCTGATCGCGATCCGCGGCCGGATGATCCGGCTGATCGCGCATCGGCGAGACCGGCGTCTCGGGCACGGCCACGGCCTGCAGCTTGCTGGCCTCCGTAGCGAATTCGGCCGGCCGCGTTTCGGATACGGCAAACGGCGTGGCCTCAGCCGGCGCGGCACCGGGGGCCTCCTGCGCGGGCGGCGCGGCCAGGAAGGCTTCGATTTCGGCGCGCAGGGTTTCGTTCTGCGCCGCAGGCGGGACGATCGGCAATTCGGCGGCGGCCGCCACAGGCCGCGACGGCGCGACGGTTAATTCAGGTTCATGGGCGGCCGGCTCCGTACCACCGCCGCCTGTCGTGGCGGCGAGAACCGCGATGCTTTCGAACGGTTCGGCAACGTCCGCAGCATCGTCGGCTTCAGGCGCCGCTTCGGCGTTCGGATGCACGGCCGGCGCATCCGCGTCGCTTTTCGGTGAGGACGCCTGCGACTCGTTCGGCGATCCGCCGGCAGCGTCCACCGCCGACACCGCAACGGTTTCCAACGGCTGGCCGGTCTCGGGGCCATCATCGGTTTTCGACGCCAAGGCGACGGGCAGGCCCTCGGGCCGCGCCTCCGCGACCGGCGGAGGGCTGGAAGACGGCTCCGGCTCGTCCTGCGATCCGCCGGCACCGGTCGTCGCCGACAGCACCGCGATGCGTTCGAACGGCGCGTCGGGCTCGGAAACCTTCTCGTTTTCGTGCGCCGTAGCGGCCGGCAAGGGCTCGGGCATTGAATCCGCTAGCTTCTCCGGCGCCGGAAGCGGCTGCGCTTCATCTAGCGATCCGCCCGCGCCAGTCGCCGACGGCAATTCCGTGACGCTTTCGTGCAACCTGGCGGCCGCTGGGGCCTCATCGGCTATGGGCGCCACGTCGGCGAGCGGGCTCTCGGGCTGCGCCTCCGCGATCTTCGCAAGCGCGGCAAACGTCTCCGGCTCGTCCTGCGATCCGCCGGCGCCGGTAGTCACCGGCAATTCCGCGACGGTCTCGATCGGCACATCGGCCGCATCGGAGCCCGGTGTATCGTCGACCAGCAGCCGGGCCTCCGGCTCAAGGTCGGGCGCGGTCTCCTCAACAGCGGAAGACGCCGGCTCCTCGGGCTCGCTCTCGGCCGCCAGCCAGGCCGGGTGGCGCTCGGCGTGAGGGGCGGTTTCGGCGGGCTGGAATTCGGCCGCGAGCGGCATCGGCCGCAGCGGCTCGCTCTCCGGTTGGGAGGCGGGTTCGGGCGCGGAGGTCGGCCCCGGCGTCGCGGCAGGGCGCCGCTGGATCGGCGCGCCGAGCAGCAGGATCCGCCGGTCGCGGCCGCTGCCGAGGATACGCGCGATCAGCCCCTCGGCCACCGCCACGGGCGCGGAACCGCCGAGCAGCCTGTCGATCACGCCGCGCCCGGCTGCGCCGTAGAGGCTCTCGACCGGCTGGCCCGGCAGGGCGATATCGGCGGCGGGGCCGCCGGCCGCGAGGATCGTGCCGTCCGCCTCCAGCAGCGCCGCGCCGGGCGAGCCGTCGCCGGCCGCCGCCGCGATATCCTCGGCCGAGGCGATAGCGGTCTTCGTGCCGGACGCCAGCACCAGGATGGCGCCCGTGCCCTCGACATGCACGCGCAGGCAGCGGCACAGCAGCAGGGCGCCCGAGAAGCCGGGCGCGAGGCGCAGGCGTTCGAGCCGGCCCTGCCCCTCGCGCGGCAACTGGCCGGCGACGCGCTGGAGCTGGGCCGTGCCGGGATTGGAGGCGCCGAAGCGCAGGGCGCCGAGATCCGCCCCGGCCGCAAGGCCGAGAAGGCGGCGCCCCGGCGCGTTGGCGGCGATGAGCCGCTCGGCGTCGGTCGCGAACAGCCAGGCGGGCTCGGCGGCGTCGAAGAGCCGATCGAACCGCGGATCGCGGGCGAGGGCCAGCCTATCCATGCGTCTCTCCAACACGTCCTGCCGCCCGCCGGGCGGTCCGAAATCGTTAACGATCTATTAAATACTATAGATATCCGCCCGGCCCCCGCCCCGTCCACCGAAGCCGGGCGTTCTCACCGGACTTCGCTCGTTAGGGTAAATTTGGCGCCAGAGTCCGC
>JBDHTH010000257.1:0-5001 GCA_039808545.1 Phreatobacteraceae bacterium
GCCGGCGCGCCGGAGCTGCCGCTCACCGGCCATCGCCATAGCGGCGTCGGGCACGAGAAGGGACGGTTCGCGATCGAGGAATTCACCGAGCTGAAGACGATACAGCTCCAGTTCGCGACGCCGCCGCTATAATGGCAGCAATGCCGCGCTTCGCTCGTGAGCCGCTACGGCTTGTTCGGCGGCGCCGTGGTGCCCCGCACGACCAGTTCCGCCTCGATGCGCGCCGGCAGCGGTGCCGCCCCCTTCTCCAGCGTATCGAGGACGTAGCGGGCGATGGTGTGGCCGATATGGCGGGCCGGCACATGGATCGTCGTCAGCGGCGGATCGACTTGCGCGGCGAGGTCGATGTCGTCGAAACCCGTGATCGACACATCCGCCGGCACCGACAAGCCGGAGGCGCGCGCCTCGATCAGCGCGCCGGTCGCGAGATAGTCGTTGGTGCAGATGACGGCCGAGGGCGCCGGATCGGTGGCGAGCAGCCGCTGCATGCCCTCACGGCCCGAGCCGATCAGAAAATGCGGGACCTCGACGAAATGCTGCGGCCGGATCGCCAGGCCTTCCTTGGCGAGCGTGTCGCGCACCGCCTCGATGCGCTGCCGGATGCGATCATTGTAGGCGGAGCCGCGCGCGATGAGCCCGAACCGCCGATGCCCCAGCGCCAGGAGATGCTCGGCGAGCTTCACCATTTCGAGGTAGTTGTCGAAGCCTATGCAATTCTTCAAGCCGTAGCGGCCGCTCGTATAGGCGATGACGTAGAAGATCTTGCGCCGGTCGAGCAGCTCCATCAATTCGGGCGGCTGATGCTCGCCCATGAGAATGAGGCACTCGACGCCCCGCTCGATCATGTTGAAGGCCTGCTTCACATTCGTCTGCAAGGCAGGGTCGGTCCAGCCGATCACCAGCGTGTAGTCGGCGAGCGCCAGATCGCGCTGCAATTCCTCGATCATCGCCGCGATCGTCTGATGCCCGAAGGTCGGGATCAGCACGCCGATGCTCCGCGTGCGCAGCGAGGCGAGCGCCTTCGCGGCCCCGTGCGGTATCCAGTTCAGCGCCGCGATCGCCTTCTCGACCTTCTCGCGCGTCTCGGGCGAGACGAGCCGCGGCGTATTGATCGCGCGGGAGGCCGTCGCGGTCGACACGCCCGCGTGACGCGCGACGTCGACCAGCTTGGCGGTTCCCGCGAAGGGCTTGCGCGCCCGGCTCTGCCGCACAGGCGCCGGCGGCTCTCCCGAGGCGGCTTCCGAAACGGCTTTCGGCATCTGATCATCACGCGTCATGGTGGTTTCATACTACATCGCGCGCGCGATGTTTGCGCTACGCCGAAACCCAGCCGCTGTATCTTGGATGATTCGCGCCGATCGGCAGCGAAACGACAGAGCCGGTTTCGCTCGCGTGAAACAGCGCCGTGATCAGCTCGAGCGAGCGCCGCGCATCGTCCAGCGTCACGGGGAACGGTGCGCCGGTCGCGACGGCGTGGTGGAAGAGCTCGAACTGGCGCGCGAATCCCGTCTCGGCCGCCGGCTGCACCTCGTCCGCCTTGGCCAGAAGCGGCGCTTCGCGCTCCGGACTCTGGGGAATGATCCGCCAGGGCTCCTCGGCCGGCCGGATCGCGCCTGTCCCGACACCGACGCGCTCGAAGGCGGCGTTCTCGAAGCAGAGCCGGATGCGGGTCACCGGCTCCGCCGAGCCGAGCGTCGCGACAAGCGTCGCGAGCGAGCCATCCGCCATCTCGAGCGCGGCCGCCGCGCAGTCCTCGACCTCGATCGGGTTGACCCGCGTCGCCTTGAAAGCCGCGACGCGCCTGGCCGGCCCCATCAGGGACAGGAAAAGGTCATGGATATGGATCGACTGCGTCAGCAGCACGCCGCCGAGCTCCGTCGCGAATTTGCCGCGCCATGGCACGCGGTAATAGTCGGCGCCGCGCTTCCAGGCGGTTTCGATCGAAGCCGTGAACGCCTTCCCGGCAAGCCCGGACTGAATGACGTGCCGCACCCGGGCGAAACCCGCGCCGAAACGATACTGGAAGATCGGCATGACCCGCGCGGTCGAGCGCGCCGCTTCGGCGATCACCGTGTCCATCAGGGCGAGCGAGCTCGTGAACGGCTTCTCGCAGATCGCATGCTTGCCCGCCTTGAGCGCCGCCATCACCATCGGGAAGTGCAGCGACGGCGGCGTGCAGATGCTGACGACATCGATCTCGGGATCGGCCAGCACCGCATCGTAGCTGCCGACGCTGCGCGCGATGCCGTGCTCGGCCGCGAAGGCCCGTGCGCGGTCGGCGTCGACATCGCAGCAGGCTGCCACATCGAAGAGCTCGGGAAGACGGCTGAAGCCGGTCGTGAACTGAGTGCCGGCAACCCAGCCGCAGCCGATGATCGCCACCCGAAGCTGTTGCATGGCGTATTCCTCAGAACGTTTCGTCGGCCGCATGGACCCGCGTTACGCCGAAAAGCGCGAGGCCGGGCGCCTTCCACCTCCGACCGTCCCCGCTATAAGCTAATCATGCCTTGAATGAAAGCGTTTCCTATCGACCAAAATGCCGATAAGTTGACCTAGCTGGGAGCCTATAATAGTCATTGTGGTAACGCTTACATATCGGCCATGCGTCGGCGGCCGCATCCCGGCATCGATGCACCTCGCTCTTCCAGCTTCCATCGGCAATCGTTAGACCGTCGGCTGGCGGACGTCCCTGTCGTGCTTCCCCGGAGTCTTCCCCATGCACCGCATCGCAAAAATCGATGTCCACCTTGTCGCCTCGCCCGTGCCGGGCGGCTTCGCCGACGCGACCCGCAAGGTCGAGACGATCGGCTTCACGGTCGTTCGCGTCACCACCGATCAGGGCCTGGAGGGGATCGGCCTGACCTATCACGAGGTCGGCGGCGAGGCGACGCGCGAATTGATCCGCCGCGACATCGCGCCGAGGCTGGCCGGCCGCGATCCGGTGGAGACCGACGCACTTTGGCACGAGCTGTTCCATTATCTGCGCGGCGTCGGCCGCAAGGGGCTGACCTTCGCGGCCCTCTCCGCCGTCGACATCGCCCTGTGGGATCTGAAGGGCAGGATCCTCGGCCTGCCGCTGGTCCACCTCCTCGGCGGAAACCGGCGCGAAGTGCCGGTCTATTGCAGCGGCGGCTGGACCTCCTATCCGGACGAGACGCTGGTCGAAGAGATGCGGTCGATGGTGGCGCGCGGCTACCGTCACATCAAGCTCAAGGTCGGCGTCGAGGGCGGCCGCGACATCCGCCGCGACGCCGAGCGCATCCGCAAGGTGCGCGAGGCGGTCGGCCCCGACATCCGCATCCTCGTCGACGCCAACAACGCGTTCGATGCCGCGACCGCGGTGCAGCTCGCCAACCGTATCCGCGATTACGACATCCTGCTCTTCGAGGAGCCGGTGCTCGCCGACGACATACCGGGCCTGTCGCGCTTTCGCCGCGGCACCGACATCCCGCTCGCCACCGGCGAGCACGAATACACGAAATACGGCGTGCGCGACCTGATCCTCGCGGAGGCGGCAGACTATGTGCAGGCCGACATCGCCCGCGCCGGCGGCTTCACCGAGATGCTGAAGATCGCGGCGCTGACGCAGGCCTGGAACCTGCAATTCGCCCCGCACGCAATGGAGCACATGCATCTCCATCTCGTCGCGGCGCTGCCGAACGCGCCGTTCCTCGAGCGCCTGTTGATGTTCGAGGAGGTGACGCGGCGGCTGTTCAAGGACGCGCCGGAGCCGGTCGACGGGATGATGGCGGTGCCGGACAGCCCCGGTCTCGGCCTGACCCTCGACATGGACTTCATCCGCGACGAGGATCAACGCAACTGAGGATCGCGCTGCTTCCGGCGCTGCCGGCCTGTCGGTTTCTCACCCATAGTCGCTGACCTGCATCGTCATCTCGGCTCAGCCTTGAATCCTGCCGCCGGCTCAAGCGGCATCGTGCAATCTTGCGGGGCGCGGGCGCGTATCGCGACGCAGGGGCCACAGGTTGGACAGATCCCTGGCGGCCGCCATGACCAGAGGCCCGAGCTGGGCGATCCGCTCGGCCGTCATGCGTATGGTGGGGCCGGCCACGCTGACCGTGCCCGCGACCTCGCCGCTGTCGCTCGGAACGATCGCGGCGGCGATCGCGGCCACGCCGGGCTCAGCTTCGCTCATCGCAATCCCGTAGCCACGCAGCCGCGTCTCCTCGAGCATCGGCAGGAGCTCGTCGATCGTCCGCGCGGCGTTCGGGCCGAGCTTCTCCGGCCGGTCGCAACCGAGATCGCTGACGCAGGTCTCGATCACTTCGTCGAGCGCCAGCCGCGCCAGCCATGCCTTGCCGCTCGCCGTCGCATGAAGGGGAACGCGGTTCGTCGAGAGCCCGGGCTGGTAGATCAGCCCGCCGGCCGCCCCTTGCGAATCCGCCACCCAGACCAGCGATGCCCCGTCGATGACGGCAAGGCGCACGAACTCGCCCGAGTCCCGCGCGAGCTGATCCAGCCGCGGCTGGCAGATATCGGGAATGCCGGTCGCGGCGTAGAATTGCTGGCCGAGGATGGCGAGCCGCATGGTCAGCCGGTAGAAGCTCGTCCTGGGGTCCTGCTCGGCCCAGCCGAGATCGACGAGCGTTCCGAGCAGGCGATGCGTCCCGCTCTTGGGGAGCCCCAGGCGCTCGGCGATCTCGCCCAGCGGCAGCGCCTTCGCTCCGTCGGCCAGAAGCTCGATGATCGAGAGGCATCGTTCGGTCGGTATATGTGACATGACGGCTCGCGGATGTTGGACGCTTGGCCTTTTGGAATCCGCCACGGTCCGATTCAAGGCCCGTGGCCTCCCACAAGCTCAGGCCGCGGCGCCCGGCATCGGCGTCGCGCCGTGCAGCACGCCCATGCGCTCGAACTGGCGGTGAATGCGGTCGACATAGGCGCTGAACTCCGGCGCGTCGCCGAGGACGATCGGGCGCGGCCGCGGCAGCTCCACCCGGATGTCCTCGACGACCTCCCCGGGGCTCGGGCTCATCACCAGAA
>JBDHTH010000258.1:0-4998 GCA_039808545.1 Phreatobacteraceae bacterium
AGATGGGCGGCGGCCGGCGTGCCGCCCGGCAGCACGAAGGAGCGCAGCGTCTTCAAGGGCTTGTTGAGCTGGTCGATCTCGCGCTCCAGCCGCTCGACCTGGGCGTCGACGATCCTGAGCGGCTCGTAGCCGAGATCCGCGCCCGTATCGGGGGTGCACAGATCCGCGCCGAGATCGAAGAGGTCGTTCTGGATGCGCGAGAGCATCGCGTCGAGCTCCGGGCTCTCGCGCGTCGACAGCCGCGCGATGCCGACCGCCGCATTGGTCTCGTCGACCGTGCCGTAGGCCTGGATCCTGAGGTCATGCTTGGCCCGCCGCTCGCCGGTGCCGAGCGCCGTCGTGCCGGCATCGCCCGTGCGGGTGTATATCTTGTTGAGGACCACCATCAGCGGCTGCTCATGAACAGCGCCAGCATCGCGATCGCGACCGCGATGAATTGCAGCCACACGCGCCAGCGCATCAGTTTCTGGGAGGTCTCGGGCGAGCCGCCGCGCGCCATGTTGATGAGGCCGAGCAGCAAGACGCCTGCGACCGCGAGCATGGCGACGACGAGAGCGACATTGGACACGGGGAGCAGCTTTCGAAGGGCGTCAGCCGTTCAGGCGAAGAATCGCGAGATTGAGGACCGACGCGAAGGTCACCCAGGCAATGTAGGGGAGCAGCAGGACGCCCGCAACGCGGTCGAGCCGCACGAAGGCCAGCAGCGTCGCGAAGATCGCGAGCCACAGCGCCAGGATCACGACGACCGCCCAGCCGATCCGGTGCGCGCCGAAGAAGACGAAGGACCATGTCAGGTTGAGCGCGAGCTGGACCGCGAACAGGGCCAGGGCCGGCGCCCGGCCGCCGACCGCGCCCGGCAGCACCGCGATCCGCCAGGCCGCCACCGCCATCATCAGATAGAGCACGGTCCAGACGGGTCCGAACAGCCAGTTGGGCGGCTGGAACCAGGGTTTGTCGAGCGCCGCGTACCAGCCGGCGATCTCGGGCCGCGTCACCGCCGCGCCGAGAAAGCCGACCCCGAGGCAGGCGAGGACGAACAGCGCCAGGATCGCGAAGCGCGGGAAAGGCGGAACCGGAGCGGGCGGCGCAGCGGGATGGGTCATCGGAGGGGGAAGCCTTTCCGGAACAGGCGGGCCGGAGCACAACGCCCATGCACGCCGAATTGTTGCGGGCACCGCGCCGATATGGTCTTTCGAAACGCCCTCACCGACCGCAGCCAGGAACCGCCGATGACCGACCGCCGCTGGACGCCCCGCACCCTCGCCGCCCGGGCGCTCGGCCGCGAGGACGAGACGACCCATGGCGTCGTCCCGCCGCTGCATGTCGCGACCACCTATATCCGTGACGCCGACAACCAGTACCGCAACGGCTACATCTACGGCCGCCCGCACAACGCGACGGTCCAGCATTGCGAGGCCGTCATCACGGCGCTGGAGGGCGCGGCCGGGACCATGCTGTTCGCCTCCGGCACCGCCGCCTCGGTCGCGGTCGTGCTGGCGATGCTGCCCGGCAGCCGCATCGTCGCACCGAAGGTGATGTACTGGTCGTTCCGCCACTGGCTGGCGAACGACGCGGCGGCGCTCGGCTACCGCACGGTCTTCGTCGAGAACGGCGACGCCGAGGCCTTCAAGGCCGCGATCGCGGCCGAGCCGACCGCCCTCGTCTGGCTCGAGACCCCCGCCAACCCGACCTGGGCGGTCACCGACATCGCGGCGGTCGCGGCTGCCTGCAAGGCGGCGGGCGCCGTGCTGGCGGTCGATTCCACCGTCGCGACGCCGATCCTCAGCCGGCCGATCGCGCATGGCGCCGATCTGGTCGTGCATTCGGCGACGAAATACATGAACGGTCATTCCGACACGATCGCGGGCGCGGTGGCGGTCGCCGAGACCGGGCCGCTGGCGAACCGCATCGCCGATGTCCGCCGCACCCATGGCGCCATCCTCGGCCCCTTCGAGGCCTTCCTGCTGATGCGGGGCCTGAGGACCCTCGATGCCCGCGTGCGCGTGCAATGCGCCTCGGCGCTCAAGCTCGCCGAGCGGCTCCAGGGCCACGGCCATGTCGCCGAGGTGCTCTATCCGGGCCTGCCGGGCTTCGCCGGCCACGAGACCGCCAAGCGGCAGATGCAGGGCGGCTTCTCGGGGATGCTGTCGATCCGCGTGAAGGGCGGCGAGCCGGCCGCGATCGCGACGGCGGCGCGCGTCGAGCTCTGGAAGCGCGCCACCTCGCTCGGCGGCGTCGAGAGCCTGATCGAGCACCGCGCCTCGATCGAGGGCCCCGGCACGCCCTGCCCGACCGACCTGCTGCGCCTCTCGGTCGGCCTGGAGGACCCCGACGACCTCTTCGCCGACCTCGACCGCGCCCTGCGCGGCGCCAACGCCTGAGGCAGGCGCTCAGCCCTTCTCGATCTCGAAGCGCATCCAGCGCCCCCCGTCAGGGCCCTTTACGGTCTCGCTCGCCACGAGCCGGTCGCCGCTCGTCGCGCAATGATGCGGGATGTCGATTCCCGCGAGCGGATCGCTCGCCAGCACCGCGAGTCGCGCGCCGGCCGGCAGGCGCGCGAGCCGCTTGGCGGTCTTCAGCACCGGCAACGGACAATTCAGCCCGCGCAGGTCGAGCGTCTCGACGCTGCGGTCGTCTGGATTTGCGGAAGTCCGGGCGTTCTGCGGCATGATGTTTTGCGCGGTGCGACTTGTCTTCGCGTCGCTTGCGTTTGTAATTTGCCCGAAAGCGCAGTCAATGCGCTCCGGCGACGCCGATCGCGAAGGCCCGACATGGGGAGGGCCCGGGGGAGTTGAGCATGGGCATTCTCGATCGGATCAAGACCGAGCTGATCTATTTGCGCGGCGCGCTTCGGACCTTGCGGGCCACGACGCCGATCATGAAGAACCCGACGCGGGTCTTCCCGGTCGTCGTCGAGGAGCTCGCGGAGCGCTATGGCGAACGGCCGGCCCTGCTCTCGGACCGGGAGCGCTTCACCTATCGCGAGCTCGACGCCCGCGCCAACCGCTATGCGCGCTGGGCGCTGGCGAACGGCGTCAAGAAGGGCGACGTCATCTGCCTGCTGATGCTGAACCGGCCCGAATACCTGGCGATCTGGATCGGCATCACCCGCATCGGCGGCATCGTGGCGCTGCTCAACACCAATCTGTCGGGTCCCTCGCTCGGCCATTGCGTCGCGATCGTGAAGGCCAGGCACGTCATCGTCGGCGCCGATCTGGCGGATGCCTATGACGTCGCGGCCGCGAACCTCGCCGAGAAGCCCACCGTCTGGGTGCACGGGGCCTCGGCGGCCGGCCACGCGCGCATCGACGAGGCGGTCGAAACGCTCGACGCCGGCCCGATCCCGCCGGCCGACCGCCCCGCCATCACGGTCGAGGATCCGGCGCTGTTCATCTACACGAGCGGCACGACCGGCCTGCCGAAGGCCGCGAATTTCAACCACTACCGGCTGATGGGCGGCACGCATGGCTACCGCGCCGTGATGGAGCTCACCGAAGACGACCGCATGTACGACACGCTGCCGATGTACCATTCCAACGGCGGCGTGCTGGCGACGGGCGCGACGCTGGTGGCGGGCGGCGCCGTGGTGATCCGCGAAAAATTCTCGGCCCGCGAGTTCTGGGACGACATCGTCCGCTGGGATTGCACCTGCTTCTTCTATATCGGCGAGCTCTGCCGCTACCTCGTCAACTCCCCGACCAGCCCGAGCGAGGCCAAGCACCGCATCCGCGTCATCTGCGGCAATGGCCTCAGGCCCGATGTCTGGGACGATTTCGTTCACCGCTTCCGCATCCCGAACATCCGCGAGTTCTACGCCGCGACCGAAGGCAACGTCGTGATGTTCAATTTCGATTCCAAGCCCGGCGCGGTCGGCCGCATCCCGAAATGGGCCGAGCGGCGCTTCATCGTGAAGGTCGCCAGGTTCGACGTGGAGACCGAGGAGCCGGTGCGCGGCCCCGACGGCCTCTGCGTCGAGGCCGAGTATGGCGAGCCCGGCGAGGTGCTGGGCAAGATCGTCATCGACCCTTCCAAGCCCGCCAACCGCTTCGAGGGCTATGTCGACAAGGCCGCGACCGCCAAGAAGGTGCTGCACGACGCCTTCGAGAAGGGCGATGCCTGGTTCCGCACCGGCGACCTGATGCGCCGCGACGCGCTCGGCTACTATTATTTCGTCGACCGCATCGGCGACACCTTCCGCTGGAAGGGCGAGAATGTCGCGACCTCCGAGGTCTCGGAGGCGATCACGGTGTTTCCCGGCGTCAAGGAGGCCAATGTCTACGGCGTCAGCGTGCCGGGCCGCGACGGACGGGCCGGCATGGCGGCAGTCGTCGTCGACGGCCATCTCGACCTCGAAGGCTTGCGCGCCCATCTCGCCAAGCAGCTCGCCGACTATGCGCGGCCGGTCTTCCTGCGCATCCTGCCCGAGATCGAGATCACCGGCACCTTCAAGCAGAAGAAGGTGGACCTGCGCAAGGAAGGCTTCGACCCCGCCAAGATCGAGGATCCGATCTATTTCAACGATCCCGAGCAGCAGCGCTTCGTGCGCGTCGACGAGGCTCTTTACGCTCGCATAGGCGCGGGACAGGTCCGGCTTTAACCATTCCGCAACACGGAATCTTAAATCCGCCGGCCTAGCCTCCTACCGATTGCCGCAACGCATTCGGTATCCGGAGGGAGAGTGATCCTGGCGAATGGCGCAACGCCCCGCGACGAGATCGCGCCGGCGGCCGGTTCCGGCCGGCTCGGGCCGGCCGAGCATTTGCGCGCGCTTCTCGCCCGGCTGAGGCACCTTGCGACCGACGCCTCCCATGCGGCCGAGGCGCGCCGGGTCGCCGGCTCGGCCTTCCTGATCCGCATCCTCGGCGCCCTCATCGCCTATGGCAGCCAGATCTTCCTGGCGCGCTGGATGGGCGCGAGCGAATTCGGCATCTATGTCTATGTCACGGTCTGGCTGCTGCTGCTCGGCGGCTTTTCCAGCCTCGGCCTGTCGATCGCGCC
>JBDHTH010000259.1:0-4994 GCA_039808545.1 Phreatobacteraceae bacterium
CGGCTCGCTGGCGCTCACGATCGGCCTCGAGAACGTCGTGCGCCTCGCCTACGGCAACGATCTGCGTGGCTACGAATTGCCGCTCGCCCGCGACATCGTCGTCGCCGGCATCCATGTCGGCCCGCAGCAGCTCCAGAACATCGCGGTCTCGATCGTGATCATGGCGCTGGTCTTCGGATTCCTCACCTTCACCCGCATGGGCAAGGCGATGCGCGCCGTCGCCGACAACCCGCAGCTCGCCGACATCAAGGGCATCGATGCGCTCACCGTGGGACGCATCGTGTCCTTCATGGGGATGGGGCTCGCCGGGATCGGCGGCATGCTGATCGGGCTCGATTCCTCCATCGACCCGCTGACCGGCTTTCGCGCCATGCTGCCGATCTTCGCGGCGGCCGTCGTCGGCGGCCTCGGCAGCGTGCCCGGCGCGGTGATCGGGGCGCTGGTGGTCGGCATCGCCGAGGCGCTGGCGCTGCTGGCCCTGCCGGCGAGCTACAAATCCTCGATCGCCTTCCTGGCGATCCTGGTCATCCTGACGCTGAGGCCGCAAGGCATTCTCGGGCGCGAGGGCAACTGACATGGAAATCTACGTTCTCAGCATTTCCATCATCGCCTGCATCTACGCGATCATGGCGCTCGGCCTCAACGTGATGTGGGGCATGGCCGGCCTGGTCAATCTCGGCCTGGTCGGCTCGATGGCGGTGGGCGCCTATACCACCGCCTTGCTGACGACCTCGGCCGGCCTGTCCATTCCGGTCGGGATATTCGCGGGCGTCGTCGCCGCCACCGTGTTCGGGGCAGTTCTCTGCCTGATCACCAGCCGGCTCAAGGAGCATTACCTCGCCATCGTCACACTCGGCTTCGCCGAGTCGATCCGGATCGTCGCTTCCAACGAGATCTGGCTCACGCATGGAACCGACGGCATCTCGGGCATTCCCGGGCCCTTGCGGGGAAGCGTCACGACGCTCCAGTTCAACCTGATCTATTTCGGCATCGTCGTGGTCGTCGTCCTCGCGGTCTATGTCTTCTGCCAGCGCATCCTCTATTCCCCGTTCGGGCGCGTCCTCCATGCCATCCGGGACGACGAGATCGTCGTCGGGGTCGCGGGCAAGAACGCCCGGATCTTCAAGGTGCAGGCCTTCGCCATCGGCAGCGGCATCATCGGCCTCGCCGGAGCGCTCTACGCCCACTACACCTCCTTCATCGCGCCGGAACTCTTCGTGCCGCTGATCACGCTCTACGTGAAGCTGTCGCTGCTGGCCGGCGGCGTCGGCAACAACCGCGGCGCCATCGTCGGCGCGGCGCTGGTCATCGTCATCCTGGAAGGCACGCGGTTCCTCGTGCCTTACATCCCCCATATCACCCCACCGCAAGGCGCCGCGATCCGCGAGCTCCTCCTCAGCGCGAGCCTGCTCATCGTGCTGCGCTACCGGCTGAAGGGCCTGATCCCGGAAGCGCACGACCACCTCACGGTCAAGCCCCGCTCCGCGATCGCCCAGCCCGACCGAGAGAAATCCCATGCCTGACAGCAAGCCGACGCTGGACGACGTCGCCCGCCTCGTCTCCTCCGCGACGGGCCCGCATGACCTGATCGGGACCTGCCGCATCCTCGACGGGATCATCGCGCGCCTCTACGGCCACAAGCTCTTCACCGTCCTGCGCTTCATCCGCAAGGACATGGCGAGCGAGCGCTTCTACTCCAGCGATCCGGAGACCTATCCGGTGCTCGGGCGCAAGCCGACGCCGGAGACGGTCTGGGGAAAGGTCGTCCTGACCGACGGCAAGCTCATGATCTCCCGCGATGCCGACGACATCCGGAAGAATTTCTCGGACCACGAGACGATCTTCGCGCTCGGCGTCGGCAGCCTGATCAACATTCCGATCCTCTGGAACGGGCATATCCTCGGCTCGGCCAACATCTCGTTTGCCGGCGATGGCTACCGGCACGCCGACCCTGCCGATCTGGAGATGCTCGTCGGCCTCGCGGCGCCCGTCATCGCCAGCGTGTTTCCGATCGAAGACTGACAATCGACGCATCCAGCGACCGGGCCGGCTGCGTCAAATCTGGGGAAGCAAAGTGGACAGCTACATTCTCTTCGGTGGCAAGCTTCTGGACGTCGATGAAGGCGTCCTGCGCGACAAGATGGAGGTCCTGGTCGAAGGCGAGCGGATCACGCAGGTCTCGGCGCAGCCGATCGAACGCCCTGGCATCCGCCGGATCGATCTTTCGGGCCGCACGCTGATGCCGGGCCTGATCGACGCGCATGTGCATGTGATCGCGACGCTGGTCGATCTCGCCACGAATGCCGGGCTGCCCTCATCCCTCATCGCGCTGCGCTCGCGCAAGATCATGGGCGAGATGCTCATGCGCGGCTTCACCACGGTGCGCGACATGGCCGGCGCCGATCTCGGCCTGAAGCTGGCGGTCGAGGAGGGGCTTATCGACGGCCCACGCCTCATCATCTGCGGCAAGGCGCTCAGCCAGACCGTTGGCCATTGCGACTACAGGGGGCGCAATGACAAGCGGCCGCTCCATGCCGAGTCGCTGGGAGCCTTGGGCCGCATCGCCGATGGCGTCGACGAGGTCCGCCGCGTCACGCGCGAGGAGATCAAGGGCGGCGCCGATTTCGTGAAGATCATGGCCAATGGCGGCGTCTCCTCGCCGAACGACCCGATCCATGTCCTGCAATATTCGCGCGACGAGATCCGCGCGATCGTCGAGGAGGCCGAGAATTACGGCCTCTATGTCGCAGCCCATACCTATACCGACGCCTCGATCCGGCGCGCGGCCGAATGCGGCGTGAAGTCGCTCGAGCACTGCAATCTCATCCAGGCCGACACGGCGCGCTTCGCGGCCGAGGCCGGCGCCATCGCCTGCCCGACCCTCGTCGCCTATGAGGGCCTGGCGCTGGAAGGCGCGGCCTTCGGCCTCAGCGCGGATTCCCAGGCCAAGATCGAGGTGGTGCGCAAGGCGGGGCTCGAATCGCTGCGGATCATGCGCGAGGCCGGGCTGCCGATGGCGTTCGGAAGCGATCTGCTCGGCCAGCTGCACAAATACCAGTCGATGGAATTCGAGATCCGCGCCAGGGTTTTGCCGACCCGCGAGATCATCCACTCGGCGACCCGCGTGTCGGCCCAGCTTTGCGGGCTTGCCGACAAGGCGGGCGTGATCGCCGAGGGCGCCTATGCGGATTTCGTGGTGGTAGACGGCAATCCGCTGGACGATATCGGCCTGCTGGCGAAGCCCGACGACGGATTGGCCGCCATCATCCGCGGCGGCCGCTTCTTCAAGAACAGGCTCGACGTCTGAACGAGCGCGTCGAAGAAGCCCTGGCCGACTGTCGCCGACCTCTCGTTCGACGACCGAGCATGAAGCCTCAGCCGTCGATAGGACGAGGCCGAGCAGGGCGGCCGTTCCTTTTGAGAGCTGCGTGAGCGCGGCGCGAATCGGCCCGTTGAGGTGCCGAGAAGCTCTTGCAGCGAAGTCTCGGTAGGATGCGCGCCTTCGCGGCAAATCACTGGTTCGAATAGCCGCTCGTGAAGAGTGGCACCCAGCCGCCTGCCCGCGAGGACCGCAGCGCCGCGTCGATGAAGGCCGCTCCCCGGATGCCGTCCCCGACGCTCGGGAAGACCGCCAGGGGATCGGGCTTGCCGCCATCGGCCGCATGGATAGCCGCTGCGACGTCCGCATAGATGGTCGCGAATGCCTCGAGATAGCCCTCGGGATGGCCGGGCGGGAGGCGCGTTATGCGGCGGGCGTCTTCATCGAGCGCGTTCGTGCCACGGGACAATATCCGCGCGGGCTCTCCAAGCGCCGAGAACGTCAGCTGGTTCGGATGCTCCTGCGCCCATTCGAGCCCGCCCTTGCTGCCGTAGACCTTGATGCTGAGGTTGTTCTCGTTGCCGGGCGCCACCTGGCTCGCCCACAGCATGCCGCGCGCGCCGTTCGGGTAGCGCAGCAGGATATGCGCGTTGTCGTCGAGGCGCCGGCCGGGCACGAAGGTCGAGAGATCGGCGAGCAGCGATTCGGGCTCGAGCCCTGAGATGAATTGGGCGAGATGGAAGGCATGGGTGCCAATGTCGCCGATGCAGCCGCCGGGCCCCGCCAGCGCCGGATCCGTGCGCCAGCGCGCCTGCTTCTGCCCGGCCACCTCGATCGGCTCGGCGAGCCAGTCCTGAGCGTAGGACGCCTGCACGATGCGGATGTCGCCGAGCAGGCCGTCGCGCACCATGGCGCGGGCCTGCCGCACCATCGGATAGCCCGAATAATTGTAAGTGACGGCCAGAATGGCGCCGCTCTCAGCCGAGAGCGCGCGGAGCCGTACCGCTTCGTCGAGCGAGGTCGCGAGCGGCTTGTCGCAGATCACATGGATGCCTGAGCGCAGGAAGGCCGCGGCGGCTTCGGCATGCAGGTGGTTCGGGGTCACGATCGCGACGGCCTCGATCCCATCGGAACGTTCCGCCTCCCGAAGCGCCATCTCGGCGAAGGAGGCGTAGATCCGCTCGGGCGCGAGCCCGAGCGCCTCGCCGGCGCGGCGCGCCCGCGCCGGATCGCTCGCGAGCGCACCGGCCGTCAGGACGAAATGGCCGTCGAGGCGGGCAGCGATCCGGTGCACGGCGCCGATGAAGGCACCTTCGCCGCCGCCCACCATGCCGAGCCGGATCGGGGTCGTCATTCGAGCCCCAGCAGCCGCTTGATCCGCGTCTCGTCGACGGCGGCCCCGGCGAAATCGTCGAAGGCCTTATCGGTGGCGCGGATGATATGCGCCGCGATGAACGCGGCGCCTTCGCGTGCTCCGTCCTCGGGATGTTTGAGGCAGCACTCCCATTCGAGCACCGCCCAGCCGGCATAGCCGTAGCCGGCGAGGCGCGAGAAGATGCTGCCGAAATCGATCTGTCCATCGCCGAGCGAGCGGAAGCGTCCGGCCCGCTCGAGCCAGGGCGCATAGCCAGAATAGACGCCTTGCCGGCCGCTCGGGTTGAACTCCGCGTCCTTC
>JBDHTH010000260.1:0-4990 GCA_039808545.1 Phreatobacteraceae bacterium
TCGATTCCGCCCGACCGCTGAGCCGCAAGCCAATGATTTTCGCTGGAAATTTCTGAGGTAATTTGATACCTATTTTTGAACTCATTGATTTATATAGATAATCTGAGCGAGGCGCGCATTGACGCTGCGCCGTACCTCCGCTACACGCCTCCTCACGCGGCGGCAGCAATTTCGCCCGCCCGAGGACATCCGGAAGAACCCCATGAAAACCTATTCGGCAAAGCCCGCCGAAATTGAGAAGAAATGGGTGTTGATCGACGCCACCGGGCTCGTCGTCGGCCGTCTCGCGAGCCTCATCGCGATGCGCCTGAAGGGCAAGCACAAGGCGATCTACACCCCCCATGTCGATTGCGGCGACAACGTCATCGTCATCAACGCCGAGAAGGTCGCCTTCACGGGCCGCAAGTGGGACCAGAAGAACTATTATCACCACACCGGCTATCCGGGCGGCATCAAGGAGCGCAACGCGAAGTTCATTCGCGACGGCCGCTTCCCGAACCGCGTCATCGAGAAGGCGGTGGAGCGCATGCTGAAGCGCGGGCCGCTGCATCGCCAGCTCATGAGCAATCTGCGCGTCTATGGCGGCGCCGAGCACCCGCATGCGGCCCAGCAGCCGGAAGCGGTCGATATCGCGTCCATGAACCGCAAGAACGTCAGGAGCGCCTGAGATGGCCGAATCCATGCAGTCGCTCGAAGGCCTCGCGGCGCTGAAGCCCGCTTCGCCGGAAGCCCCCAAGCACGTCCAGAAGCTCGACAAGTCGGGCCGCGCCTATGCCACCGGCAAGCGCAAGGACGCGGTCGCCCGCGTCTGGATCAAGCCGGGCAAGGGCACCATCACGATCAACGACCGCACCGCGGAGGTCTATTTCGCCCGCCCGGTGCTGCGCATGATCCTGCAGCAGCCGCTGGTCGCCGCCAACCGCGCCGGTCAGTACGACATCGTCTGCACGGTCGCCGGCGGCGGCCTGTCGGGCCAGGCCGGCGCGGTGCGCCATGGCCTGTCGCGGGCGCTGACCTTCTTCGAGCCGGAGCTGCGCGGCGTGCTGAAGCGCGGCGGCTTCCTGACCCGCGACAGCCGCGTCGTCGAGCGCAAGAAGTACGGCCGCGCCAAGGCCCGCCGTTCCTTCCAGTTCTCGAAGCGCTGATTTCGACGCTTTCACGATATCGCGACGACGGGGCCTTCGGGCCCCGTTTTCATGCGTGCTTCTGTATTCTGCCGGTCGTGGCAACCTTATCTTTACGCATCGGCCGTTACGGTCGGCGCATGATGCGCACCGATATGAGGCTCCAGGCCGAGCTTGCGGCCTTGAAGGACGCGGCCTACCGCGCGGGCGCGGCTTTCGCCTATGCCTTTTCCGATGACGCCGTCCCCCCGGCGCGCGGGCGCTCGGCGACGACGATCTGGCTCGAGCGCACCGCGCTGACGCTCGCGCTTTCGGTCCTGCTGCTGCTCGTCTGACGCAGCCCTTATCTTCCGGTCGATCTAAGGCTTGTCCCGGCGCTGCGCCGCCTCGATGATCGCGCGCGAGAGCGAGCCGGGGACATCTTCATGACTGCCGCGACGCTTCTGGCCTTCACGCTCGTCGCCTTCATCGCCATCGCGACGCCCGGCCCGACCGTCATCCTGGCACTGGCCAACGGATCGCGCTTCGGGCTCCGCCGCTCGCTCTACGGCATGCTCGGGGCGGTGATCTCCGATTTCGTCCTTGTCGGCGCCGCCGCGATCGGGCTCGGCGCGCTGCTCGCGGCCTCCGAAACGCTGTTCTCGGCCGTCAAATGGATCGGCGTCGCCTATCTCGCCTATCTCGGCCTGATGCTGCTGCGCTCGAAGGGCGGGCTCCAAGGCGCGCCGGGCCTGCCCGCCGATGCGCGCGGCTCCCCGCGCGCCGTCTTCATGAAGAGCTTCCTCGTCGCCGTGACCAATCCGAAGGGCTATCTCTTCGTCTCGGCCTTCCTGCCGCAATTCATCGACACGGGAGCGGCGCAAGCCCCGCAATATCTCATCCTGGCGATCGCGTTCGCGGCAACCGATTTCGTCGTCATGTTCGCCTATGCGGCGCTCGGGGCGCGGGCCGTGCGCCTGCTCTCGCGATCCGGCGCGCTCTGGCTCGATCGCATCTGCGGCGCCGTCATGCTGGCGCTCGCCGGTGCGCTGGCCTTCTATCGCCGCGCCAGCGCCTGACTTGAACGCAAACGGGGCGCCCGAAGGCGCCCCGCTCTTGCTCCCCCGGTAAGAGCGGGTCAGCAGGAATAGTACATGTCGAACTCGACCGGGTGCGGCGTGTGCTCGAAGCGGATGACTTCCTGCATCTTCAGCTCGATGAACGAGTCGATGAAGTCGTCCGTGAACACGCCGCCGGCCTTCAGGAAGGCGCGGTCCTTGTCGAGGTTCTGCAGCGCCTCGCGCAGCGACGCCGAGACGGTCGGGATCTTCTTCAGCTCCTTCGGCGGCAGGTCGTAGAGATCCTTGTCCATCGCTTGGCCCGGATCGATCTTGTTCTTGACGCCGTCCATGCCGGCCATGAACAGCGCCGCGAAGCACAGATACGGGTTGGCGGCCGGATCCGGGAACCGCACCTCGACGCGCTTCGCCTTCGGCGAGGTCGTGTAGGGGATGCGGCAGGAGGCCGAGCGGTTGCGCGCCGAATAGGCGAGCAGCACCGGCGCCTCGAAGCCCGGAACCAGTCGCTTGTAGGAGTTGGTCGTCGGGTTCGTGAAGGCGTTGATCGCCTTGGCGTGCTTGATAACGCCGCCGATATACCACAGGCACTCGTCCGAGAGGCCGGCGTACTTGTTGCCCGCGAAGACCGGCTTGTTGCCCTTCCAGATCGACATGTGGCAGTGCATGCCCGAGCCGTTGTCGCCGTAGACCGGCTTCGGCATGAAGGTCGCGGTCTTGCCGTAGATGTTGGCGACCTGGTGGATGCAGTATTTGTAGACCTGCATCTGGTCGGCCATGTAGGTCATCGTGTCGAACTTCATGCCGAGCTCGTGCTGGGCCGAGGCGACCTCGTGGTGGTGCTTCTCCACCTTCACGCCCATGCGCGCCATGGCGGAGAGCATCTCGCCGCGCATGTCCTGGGCGCTGTCGAGCGGCGGCACCGGGAAATAGCCGCCCTTGGTGCGGATGCGGTGGCCGAGATTGCCGCCCTCATAGGCGGTGTCCATGTTGGTCGGCAGCTCGACCGAATCCAGCATGAAGCCGGTGTTGTACGGGTCAGCCTTGAAGCGCACGTCGTCGAACACGAAGAACTCGGCCTCCGGGCCGAAATAGATCTTGTCGCCGATGCCGAATGATTTGAGGTAGGCCTCGGCCTTCTTGGCGATGCCGCGCGGATCGCGCCCATAGGGCTCGCCGGTGGTCGGCTCGAGCACGTCGCAGACGATCGACAGCGTCGTCTCGGAGAAGAACGGGTCGATGACCGCGGTCGCCGGGTCGGGCATCAGCGTCATGTCGGACTCGTTGATCGCCTTCCAGCCGGCGATCGAGGAGCCGTCGAACATCGTACCCTCGGCGAAGATCTCCTCGTCGATCATCGTGATGTCGAAGGTGACGTGCTGCCACTTGCCGCGGGGGTCGGTGAAGCGCAGGTCGACGTATTTGACGTCCTGCTCCTTGATGAGTTTCAGAACGTCCGCGGCAGTCGTCATGGAGCTCGGTCCTTTTTTGGCTACGTTTCGATTGGTTGGTGGGAGAGGGCGTTAGATCGCGTCCACGCCGGTTTCGCCGGTGCGGATGCGGACCACTTCCTCGACATTGGAGACGAAGATCTTGCCGTCGCCGATGCGGCCGGTCTGCGCGGCGCGGCGGATGGCTTCGATCGCGCCCTCGAGCATCTCGTCGGCGAGCACGATCTCGATCTTCACTTTCGGCAGAAAGTCGACGACATATTCGGCGCCGCGATACAGCTCCGTATGTCCCTTCTGGCGCCCGAAGCCCTTCGCCTCGGTGACGGTGATGCCCTGCAGGCCAGCCTCCTGCAGCGCTTCCTTCACCTCGTCGAGCTTGAAGGGCTTAATGATCGCCTCGATTTTCTTCATCTAGTCCGCCTCCTCGGCGCGCCCATCTGACGGTGGCGTCGCCATACGCGCCAATGCAGGGAGCATGCCAAGTGGTGCCATGCTCGCAACTGCCCGGATTCCAGGCGATCGCCTACCAATTGCAACCTTCGACGGAACCCGTGGATCATCGCGCTCCGAACAGCAGCCTATTTTCTATGCAGAGTGCCTGTAAATAGGGCTCTCGCCGGCATGCACGGCTTCGCATGGCAAGAAACGGCGAGCGCTGGCGCACCGCCCGGCAAATCACTTCGGATCGAGGGAAGGTGGGTCAGGAAAGCTGCGCGCTGCCGCGCTCGCAATCGGCGATGAGGTCGTCGATATGCTCCAGGCCCACCGAGAGCCGCAGCATGCCGTCCGGGATGCCCATCTCGGCGCGTTCGGCGTCGCTGAAGCGCTGATGCGTCGTGGTGCCCGGATGGGTGACGAGGGAGCGCGCATCGCCGAGATTGTTGGAGATCTTCACCAGCTTCAGGGCGTTGGCGAAGCGGAACGCGCCGGCCTTGCCGCCCGCCACCTCGAGCGTGATCATCGTGCCGCCGCCCGCCATCTGCCGCCGCGCCAGCGCCTGCTGCGGATGATCGGCGCGGAACGGGTAGAGGACGCGCGCGATGCCCGGCATTGCGGCGAGCCGATCCGCCAGCGTCGCGGCATTGGCGGATTGCCGCTCCACGCGCAGCGTGAAGGTCTCGAGTGCCTTGAGCAGCACCCAGGCGTTGAACGGCGACATCGACGGCCCGGTCTGGCGCAGCAGCGTATGCAGATGCTTGTCGATGAAATCCTTGGAGGCGAGGATCGCGCCGCCGAGGCAGCGCCCCTGGCCGTCGATATGCTTGGTCGCCGAATAGACGACGCAGTCGGCGCCGAGCGCCAGCGGCTTCTGGAGGAGGGGGGTCGCGAAGACGTTGTCGACGATCAGCAGCGCGCCCGC
>JBDHTH010000261.1:0-4954 GCA_039808545.1 Phreatobacteraceae bacterium
ATACATGATGTCGAACTCGACCTGCTTGAAGGGCGGCGCCAGCTTGTTCTTGACCACCTTGACGCGCGTCTGGTTGCCGACCACCTCGTCGCGCTCCTTGATCGCGCCGATGCGGCGGATGTCGAGGCGGATCGAGGCATAGAACTTCAGTGCGTTGCCGCCCGTCGTCGTCTCGGGCGAGCCGTACATCACGCCGATCTTCATGCGGATCTGGTTGATGAAGATCACCATGCAGTTCGACTTCGAGATCGAGGCCGTGAGCTTCCGCAGCGCCTGGCTCATCAGCCGCGCCTGCAGGCCCGGCTGGCTGTCGCCCATCTCGCCGTCGAGCTCGGCGCGCGGGGTGAGGGCTGCGACCGAATCGACCACCAGCACGTCGACCGCGCCGGAGCGCACCAGCGTGTCGGCGATCTCCAGCGCCTGCTCGCCGGCATCGGGCTGGGAGATCAGCAGGTCGTCGAGATTGACGCCGAGCTTTCGCGCATAGACCGGGTCGAGCGCATGCTCGGCATCGATGAAGGCGCAGATGCCGCCCTTCTTCTGCGCCTCGGCGACGCAATGCAGCGCCAGCGTGGTCTTGCCGGACGATTCCGGCCCGTAGATCTCCACCACGCGGCCGCGCGGCAGGCCGCCGATGCCGAGCGCGATGTCGAGCCCGAGCGAGCCGGTGGAGATCGCCTCCACCTCCAGCGCCTTGCCGGCGCCGAGCCGCATCACCGACCCCTTGCCGAAGGCGCGCTCGATCTGGGAGAGCGCGGCATCCAGCGCCTTGGACTTGTCCATCGTCTGACCTTCCACGAGTCGGAGAGCGGCTTGCGACATGATTCCATTGCTCCTTAGGACACGGCCCGCCACGGCGGCAAGGCGTGATTGACGCGAAGGTCGACGATGGCGGCGCGAAATTGCCTGGCGCCGCGAACGATCCCTATGTACCCTATTTGTTCTCAGTTCGCAATATGTTCTCGTCACGATCTTTAATTCGAAGCTGAAATTTTCGCGAAATCCGCCAAGATCGGCTTCACCGGTTCATCATGAATGGCGGGCCGGGCCGCGATGCGCATCGCCCCCTTGCCGATAGCGGGAAGGCGGGCCTAATGGACAGATGATGAGCAAATCCAGCACCCGCACCGAAACCGACACCTTCGGCCCCATCGAGGTCGCGAGCGACCGCTATTGGGGCGCGCAGTCGCAGCGCTCCATCGGCAATTTCAAGATCGGCTGGGAGAAGCAGCCCAAGCCGGTGATCCGCGCGCTCGGCATCGTCAAGCGCGCCGCCGCCGAGACCAACATGGCGCTCGGTCGGCTCGATCCGAAGATCGGCGAGACGGTCGTCAAGGCGGCGCAGGAGGTGATCGAGGGCAAGCTCGACGAGCATTTCCCGCTGGTCGTCTGGCAGACGGGCTCGGGCACCCAGTCCAACATGAACGCCAACGAGGTGATCTCGAACCGCGCCATCGAGATGCTGGGCGGCGAGATGGGCTCCAAGAAGCCGGTCCATCCGAACGACCACGTCAATATGAGCCAGTCCTCCAACGACACCTACCCGACCGCGATGCATATCGCGGCCGCCGAGGAGGTCGTGCACCGGCTGGTTCCCGCCCTCCAGCAGCTCCGCAACGCGCTGAACGACAAGGCCAAGGCCTTCGCGGGCATCATCAAGATCGGCCGCACCCATACGCAGGACGCAACCCCCCTCACCCTCGGCCAGGAATTCTCCGGCTACACCCAGCAGGTGGAGAACGGCATCGCCCGCATCGAGATGACGCTGCCCGCGCTGATGGAGCTCGCCCAGGGCGGCACCGCGGTCGGCACCGGCCTCAACGCGCCGGTCGGCTTCGCGGAGGGCGTGGCGGAGCGGATCGCGGCGATCACCGGCCTCAAATTCACCTCGGCGCCGAACAAGTTCGAGGCGCTGGCGGCGCATGACGCGATGGTCTTCACCCATGGCGCGATCAACACGGTGGCGGCGAGCCTGTTCAAGATCGCCAACGACATCCGCTTCCTCGGCTCCGGCCCGCGCTCCGGCCTCGGCGAGCTGGCGCTGCCGGAGAACGAGCCCGGCTCCTCGATCATGCCCGGCAAGGTCAATCCGACGCAGTGCGAGGCGCTGACCATGGTCTGCGCCCAGGTCTTCGGCAACCAGACGACGATGACGGTGGCGGGCAGCCAGGGCCATTTCGAGCTGAACGTGTTCAACCCGGTGATGGCCTACAACTTCCTGCAATCGGTGCGGCTGATGGCGGACGCGGCCGTCTCCTTCACGGAGAACTGCGTGGTGGGCATCGTGGCGCGCGAGGACAACATCAAGGCGGCGCTCGACCGCTCTCTGATGCTGGTGACGGCGCTCGCCCCGAAGATCGGCTACGACAACGCCGCCAAGATCGCCAAGACGGCGCACAAGAACGGCACCACCTTGCGCGAGGAGGCGGTCGGCGGCGGCTACGTCACCGAGGCCGAGTTCGACGCCATCGTCCGTCCCGAGAAGATGATCTCGCCCGGCTAGAGCCTGCTCCCTTCAAACGGAACGTTTGAAGGGTCAAAGCAGTCTCTTTTCTTTTGGAATCGATCACTGTCCTGTGTTTTGATCGTTCCGATCAAAAATACAGCGTGATCTCCCCATGGCGACCGGCGAGGACCTGAAGAGAGCCGCGCTGGCGCTGGAGGGCACGACCGCCGCTCCGCATTTCGACCGAACCGCCTTCAAGGTGGCGCGGACCTATGTGACTTTGGCGGCGGACGGCCTTTCGGCGAATTTCAAGTTCACGTCCGAGGAGCAGGAGTTCAAAGGCCTGCTCGCGCCGGAGGCCTTCGCGCCGGTCCCCGGCGGCTGGGGACGCCTCGGCTGGACCGCGGCGACGCTCGCGGCCCTCACCGAGGCCGAACTCGATCAGGCGCTCCGCATCGCCTGGGCGCATGCCCTGCCGAAGCCGCGCAAGCCTCGTCCCCGCCGCTGACCCGCCACATGGAGCCGTCATGAGCCGCACTGCAACCCAGATCTGGCAGATGTCCGCGACCGAGCAGGCCGAGGCGATCCGGGCCCGCAGGATCAGCGCCGTGGAAGCGGTGAAATCCGCGATCGGGCGGATGCATGCCGCCAATCCGGCCGTCAACGCGGTGGTCACCGACCTCTCCGAAGACGCCCTCAAGCTCGCGGCCGAGAAGGACGCCGCGCTCGCGCGCGGTGAGCCGGTCGGGCCGCTGCACGGCGTGCCCGTCACCATCAAGATCAATGTCGACTTCACCGGCCAGCCCAATTCCAACGGCGTGCCGGAGCAATTGAAGCTGGTCGCCAAGGACGACGCCCCCATCGTCCGCAACTGGAAGAAGGCCGGCGCGGTAACGATCGGCCTTACCAACACGCCCGAATTCTCGATGCGGGCGATGACCGAGAACCCGATCTACGGCCGCACCGAGAACCCCTGGGACAACGCCATCACCTGCGGCGGCTCCTCGGGCGGCGCGGCCGCCTCGGTGGCGCTCGGCATCGGCGCCATCGCGCATGGCAACGATATCGGCGGCTCGCTGCGCTGGCCGGCCTTCGCCAACGGCATCGCGACCATCAAGCCGACCACCGGCCGCGTCCCGGCCTATAACCGCACGGCAGCGGCCGAGCGGCCGATGCTCGCGCATATCACCTCCTCGCAGGGCCCGCTCGCCCGCGAGGTGCGCGACGTCCGGCTCGGCTTCAAGGCGATGATCGGCCGCGATCCGCGCGATCCCTGGCACATCCCCCTGCCCTTCGAGGGACCGGCGCTGGATGGCCCGATCAAGGTCGCGGTCGCCGATATCCCGGACGGGTTCCCGGTGCATGACGCGGTGCTCAAGGCGGTCGAGGACGCCGCAAGCATGCTGCGCGAGGCCGGCTATGTGGTGGAGCGCGTCAAGACGCCCGACATCGTCCGCCCGCTCGAGCTCTGGTTCGACCTCATCCCGGCCGAGATGCGCGAATTGCAGCTCGGCGGTTACCGGGCCATGGCGACGCCGGAGATGAACCGCATCGTCGATGCCTATATCGGCCTCTCCAAGGCGACCGACCTGAAGAGCTTCATGCTCGCCGGCGCCGAGCGCTCCACCCATATCCGCAACTGGATGCTGTTCCTGGAGGATTATCCGGTCGTGCTCACGCCGCTCTGCCTGCAGCCGAGCCACGCGCCGGACGCCGACCTCAAGGGCGATGCCGCGGTGGCGGCCCTGTTCCGCTCCTTCCTGTTCCAGACCGGCCTCAACACGCTGGCCCTGCCCTGCGCGGTCGTGCCGACCGGCCTGCATGAGGGCCGGCCGATCGGCGTCCAGCTCGTCGCCAGCCGTTTCCGCGAGGATGTCGCGCTTAACGCCGCCGAGGCGATCGAGGCGCGGGCCGGCGTGCTGGCGAAGCAGCTCTGGGCGCGGGAGGCCGCGTGAGCGCCGCTTTCGCCTTCGGCCCGGTCACGGAGGGCGATTTCGAGACATTGCTGGCGCTGCGCATCGCCGCGATGCGCGAGAGCCTGGAGCGGATCGGGCGTTTCCACCCGGACCGCGCACGGATGCGGTTTCGCGCCGCCTATCGGCCCGAATTCCTGCGCAAGATCCTCGTCGACGGCCAGCTCGCCGGCTGCGTCGCCTTCGGCCCGGATCCGGAAGGCGGCGAGGCGCTCTGGCTCGACAATTTCTACATCGACCCCACCTTCCAGAATCGCCGCCTCGGCGGCGCCGTGATGGCGGTGCTCGCGGCCGAGGCCGACACGGCCGGCAAGCCGGTCCGCCTCGACGTCGTCATCGAGAGCGACGCCAAGCGCTTCTACGAGCGCTTCGGTTTCACGGAGACCGGCCGCGACGGGGTCGATATCCGCATGGAGCGGCAGCCCGGCGTTGCCGCGAAAAGTGGAGGCCGGTAGGCTGGCGCCAGAGCATTTTCAAGCGAATTGGATGCCGGTTCGCGTGAAGAAAATGCGACCAAACAATAACGTAGAGCGCC
>JBDHTH010000262.1:0-4941 GCA_039808545.1 Phreatobacteraceae bacterium
CCGGTTCGGCCGCTGAGGCGGCGCTTTTCGGCCATAATGCGCTGAGAGCTTCGCGGCACGCGCGGTTGTCGCGCGCTCAATCGGAGCTGAGTTCCATGACCATCAAGAGCCTCCTGCTCGCGGCCTCGGCCGCGCTGCTCCTGTCGGCGCCTGTCGGGCTGTCGATTCCCGCCGCGGCCCAGACCACCGCCCCCGCCGCGACGGCACCCGCCCCGAAGCCGCAGGTCCAGCGCACGCCGAAATCGCTGGAATGCTCGAAGCTCGCCGACGAGCGCGGGCTGAAAGGCAAGGAGCGCAAGAAGTTCCGCAGCGCCTGCAAGAAGGGCAAGACGCCGTCGCCGACCTGAGGGCGGCGCTCCTTTCGACGAATGATGGTCAGAATCGCGCGGCGGGTCCAAAGGGCCCGCCGTTTTCCTTTGGCGCCGACGGTCAGCCGGGCTGAACGATCGGGATGCGCTGCCGGTAATAGAGATTGGGGCGGATGCCCTTGGTCATGTAGCCCCAGAAGGCGGCCGCGAGGGCGAGCTCGAACAGCAGATAGGCGACGTGCACCGCCAGGAGATTCGCCAGCGTCGCTCCCTCGAGCCCGGTCCGGGCATAGCCGAGGACCGTCATCAAGGAGCGCAGCAAGACGCAGGCGAAGAGCAGGCCGGCGCTGACGCGCGGCGTACTTTCGGCCCGTGCCAGCGTCATGCCGATGAAGACGACCGCCCAGGCGACGATGATCCAAAGCTGAATCTGGAAGATGATGAGCGTCGCGTTGACTGCCGCTCCAAGGACGGACACGGCGCCGCCGACCACCGCGAGCCCCGCCGCGCCGGCGAGAATCGCGCCGAGCGCGCCGCCGAGACGTGCCTCGCGGACGCTGGCGATCTGCTCGGGCGTCAGATCCTGCCAAACGATCATGCGCTAACCTTTCTGTCCGAAAACCTCGCGCCAGGCCGGCGGTCCGCCGGGCAGGGCGGTTGCCGCGAACACAGCCCGCGCTATGGCGCGCGCCAGGCAGTCGGCCGCGAGCGTGCCGAGGATGGCGGCGGCATGCAGAGACGCGGGGGCGGGCGCGTGGCCCGTCGCCGCCGCGAAGACGAGGTCGCCGTCGAGCGCGGTATGAACCGGGCGCAGCGCCCGGGCGAGCCCGTCCTGCGCCATCACGGCGAGGCGGCGGCAACCGCTCTTGTCGAGCGCCGCGTCGGTCGCGACGATCGCGATGGTGGTGTTGTGAGATGCGCCCTTCATCGGCATATCGCCCGGTGCGCCGAAGGTCGAGGGCCAGCCGAGGCCGCCGAATTCGCCGTCCTGCTCATAGGGCGCGGCCCAGAAATGCGGGCCGTCGCCGATCGTCGCTTGGCCGAGCGCATTGACGGCGACCAGCGCCGCGACCCTCACGCCGTCGGCGGCGAGCGCCGAGGCGCTGCCGAGTCCGCCCTTCAGATTGGCGGTCGTCGCGCCGTAGCCGGCGCCGGCGGTGCCGAGCGCGAGCGGCGCGCCGGCGGCCTTCGCGGCCGCGTAACCGAGGGCGCGATAGGGGCTCTCGCCCTCCCAGCCCTTGTCGCCGGGACCGTTCAGGTCGAAGAGGATGGCGGCGGGCACGATCGGCACGCGGGCATTGCCGACCGCGAAGCCGCGCCCCGCCTCCCGCAGGGCCTGCTGCACGCCCGAGGCGGCGTCGAGGCCGAAAGCGGAGCCGCCCGAAAGGACGAGCGCGTCGATTGCCGCGACCGTCGCCTCCGGCGCCAGCAGGTCGCATTCGCGCGTGCCGGGCGCCGCGCCGCGGATGTCCACCGCCGCCGGGCTCGGGGCATCGAAGATTACTGCCGTGACGCCCGAGCCGAGCCGGGCATCCTCGGCCTGGCCGACGGTCAGGCCGGGAATGTCGGTCAGGTCGTTGGCGCCGCCGGGAATCCGCATGACCCGACGCTGTCGCGCGCGCCGCGCCAGGTCAAGCGCCGATCACGCCCGCTCACGAGATGCGGAGCGGCAAGGCGGCGGCCTTGCGTGCCGACGCGGCGCGGTGCATGTGCGGGCGGCGCTTTTCTACAGGGATCGCTGTCAGGAACAGTCATGGCGGATACGTCGCTCGGCACGGTGTTCACGGCAGGGCTGGTGAGCTTTCTCAGCCCCTGCGTGCTGCCGCTGGTGCCGCCCTATCTCTGCTATCTCGCGGGGGCGAGCCTCGACGAGCTGACGGCCGAGGAGCAGCCGCCGGGGCTGGTGATGATCGCGGTGAGCAACGCGCTGCTGTTCGTCGCGGGCTTCTCGGCGGTGTTCATCGCGCTCGGGGCGGCCGCCTCGGCGCTCGGCGCGCTGCTCAGGGTCTGGTCCGAATACCTGTCGATCGCGGCGGGAATCGCGATCATCCTGATGGGGCTGCATTTCCTCGGCCTGTTCCGCATTCCGTTCCTGCAGCGGCAGATGCGCGTCGAGGTGCGGCCGGCCGGGCCGCTCAGCTCCTTCGGAATGGGGCTCGCCTTCGGCTTCGGCTGGACGCCCTGCATCGGCCCGATCCTCGCCGCGATCGTCGCGGTCGCGGCGAGCGAGGCGACCGTGGCGCGCGGGGCCGGGCTGCTCGCCGTCTATTCGCTGGCGCTCGGCGTTCCGTTCGTGCTGGCGGCCTTCGCGGTGAAGCCGTTCCTCGGCTTCATGCTGAAGTTCCGCCGGCACATGCACAAGGTCGAGATGGCGATGGGCGTCCTTCTCGTCGCGACCGGCATCGCTTTCCTCACCGGCTCGCTCACCACATTCGCATATTGGCTGCGCGATACCTTTCCGATCCTCGGCACGATCGGCTGAAACGAAAGAGCCCGCCTCGGGGGCGGGCTCTCGCGACAAATGGAGTATGCCGGCGGCGTCTTATTTGCAGACGTTGCCGGGGCACTCGACGTATTTGCCGTCGATCCAGCTATACAGCACATAGTCGGGCCGGGTGATGTCGCCCTTCTTGTTGAAGGACAGATCGCCGATCACGGTCTTGAAGACCTTGCCGGAATGGATCTCGGCGGCGACCTTCTTCGGATCGAGGGACTTCACCTGCTCGGCCGCCTGCTTGATGATCTGAACGGCCGCATAGCTGTAGAGCGTATAGGCTTCCGGATCGAAGTTCTTCGCCTTGAACTTGGCGACGACCTCCTGGGCGGCCGGGTTCTTGCGCGGATCCGGCGCGAAAGTCATCAGCGTGCCGGCGGCGCCGGGGCCCGCGATCGACCAGAACTCGTTGGAGGTGATGCCGTCACCCGACATCAGCACCGCGTTGAGGCCCTGATCGCGCATCTGGCGGATGATCAGGCCGGCTTCGGTGTGCAGGCCGCCGAAATAGACGACCTCGATGCCGGACTGCTTCATCTTCGAGACAAGCGCCGAGAAGTCCTTCTCGCCGGGGTTGATGCCCTCGTAGATCAGCTCCTTGATCTTCTTGCCGTTGACCGCCTTCTTGGTCTCGTCCGCGAGGCCTTTGCCGTAGGGCGTCTTGTCGTGGATGATCGCGAGCTTCTTGTTCTTCAGATTCGCCGCGATATAGGCGCCCGCGACTTCACCCTGCTGATCGTCGCGGCCGCAGGTGCGGAAGACGTTCCACAGCTTGCGCTCGGTGAGCTGGGGATTGGTCGCCGAGGGCGAGATCATGAAGACGTTGTTCTCGGCGTAGACGTCGGAAGCCGGGATCGTCACGCCCGAGTTGAAGTGGCCGATGACGAACTTGACGCCGTCGGCGACGAATTTATTGGCGACCGACACACCTTGCTTCGGATCGGAGGCATCGTCGCCGATCTGAACGGTGATCTTCTGACCGAGGATGCCGCCGGCGGCGTTGATGTCCTCGATGGCTTGGTTGACGCCCTCGGTGAGCTGCTTGCCGAAGGCGGCGTTCGGACCCGTCACCGGGCCGCCGACCGCGAATTTGATCTGCGCGCTGGCGGCGCTCGACAAAGCGAGGCCAAAGCCGAGCGCGAGACCCGACAATACGAGTTTCTTCATCAACGACTCCCCTGTGGATTGAGCCGGGCTCCAGCTGGTGCGAATCCCGGAGCGGCACGGCACGGCCGGCCTCTGGCGCGGCATTCAAGCCCCTTTTGGGGTCGTTGTCACGCTGTTCGGCACAAGGATTTCAAGACTTTCGGATAAGGCCGCGATGACGCTGCGGCCGGCTGATCAGCGGGCGCGGCGCAAATGCGCGACGATCGAAAAGGCGAGGCCGATGACGAAGAACGCGGCGCCGAGCGCCGCCGCGAGGCCGGCGAAGAACCACCGCCCCGCGAAGCCGTCGATCACGGCATCGGCTGGATTGACCGGGTTATAGGCGACCGTCACCGGATCGCCGTCCTTCCAAAGGGAGCTGCGTACCGAGCTTTGGAAGCGGATGACGGCGCCCTGGTCGGTCTTGAACTGGACGACCGGATAGTAATCCGCAGTCGCGATAACACCCGGTGCGCGTGCCGTGCGCGGGCCGCCATGCTCGCGGAAGGCGAGCAGCGCGGCGGTGGCCAGCGCCACGCCGCCGACGACCGCGAAAACCCGCCCGACAATCCCGATTGCCGCCGGGCCTGCGACTCTGCGGCCGGGCTGTCCCGGCTCGGGCTTGTGCGGCGGCACCGGCCCTTCCGCCGCTCAGCCGGCCTTCTGCCGCCAGCCGAAGGGACCGCTCTTCTCGTAGATCCAGCTATATTGGCGTGTCATCTGCATCGCGCGGCGCGTCTGCCAGCCGAGAAAGCCGAAGGCCAGGCAGAACAGCGTGTCGACCACGTAATACTGCGCCGACAGCATGGTTCCCCCGAACAGGGCGTGATGCAGGAAGCGCACCGCGAGGCCGAGCACCATGCTGGCGAGGATCAGCGTCCACCAGGGCTGCCAGACCTTGGCGATGGCGCGGCCCGCGAGGAAGGCCGCGCCGCCGCCCATGACGACCGTCACCAGCAGGAACAGCCAGATCGTCTCTTCCTCGTGCAGGAT
>JBDHTH010000263.1:0-4921 GCA_039808545.1 Phreatobacteraceae bacterium
CTCGGCGTCGCCCAGATCCCGGCCGGCGGCCTCGACATGCCGGGGGCGCGCCAGCGCTCCGCCGAGGAGATCGTGCTGGAGATGCGCCGCAACGGCAGCTTCCTGCCCTCGCGCACGCAGGTCTGGGAGGGGACGGTCGCGACCCTCGCGGATGCGCTGAAGGCGGCCGGGCAGGCCGCGAACGGGAATACCGGCGACGTGCTCGGCGCGGCGCGCGAGCAGGAGATGTTCCCGGACGATGCCGCCGACCAGGCGGCGCGCGCCCGCGCGATCCGCGATCTCGCGGCCAGGGGCCTGGCGCTCGCCCGCGCCATGGAGGCGATGCGCGGCCGCGGCACCGAGGCGGGCGGCGCGACCCAGACAGTGACGGCGCGGCGCGGCCTCTACCGCACGCCCTGGCAGGTGGCGCTCCAGACCTGGCTTGAAGGCGTCGCGCCCGGCGAGCGCACCTTCGCGCGCGCCTCGCGGCGCGGCGGCACGGCCGGCGACGTCGTGCTGCCGGGGCGCAAGCGATACTCCTGGCTGCTCAACGTGGTGCTCGACACCAGCGCCTCGATGAGCGACGACATCCCGCCGGCGCTCGGCGCCATCGCGGATTTCTGCGATGCCGCGGGCGTCGACGACATCCGCCTCCTGCAATGCGACACCACCGTCACGGGCGACGAGATGCTCTCGCCCCGCGAGCTCGCCGAATACCGGGTCAGCGGCTATGGCGGCTCCGACCTGACGCCGGCGCTGAGGGCGCTCGCCGAGGATGCGCGCGTCACCGCGACGCTGGTCATCACGGACGGCGACATCGTCTATCCGGCCGAGCCGCCGCCCTATGCGGTGCTCTGGGCGCTGCCGCGCGCCAACCCCGCCTTCCAGCCGCCCTACGGGCGCGTCGTCACGATGCAATGAGGGATACGCCATGAAGGTCGTCCAGGAACTCGTCGCCTATTTCGACCGGCGCGGGAAGCTGTCGCGCCGGCAGCTCCGGACGCTGCTGGAGGAGAACTTCGTCGCGGCCGACGCGCCCGCCACCATGCACGGGCTCTGCGACGCGGTCGGCACCACCTATTATTTCAAGGTGACGGGCGTCACCGAGGGCCAGCTCTGGGGCACCGACCTCTACGGCCACGATTCCACCATCGGCGCGGCGGCGGTGCATGCCGGCGTGCTGAAGGCGGCCGAGACCGCGTTCCTGCGCATCACGGTCGCGAACCCGCCCGAGAAGCTGGTCGGCACCACCCGCAACGGCGTCACCAGCAGCGATTTCGAGCATTTCAAATACGTCTACAGCCTGTCGGCGGTATGAAGCGCCGCATTGACGACACTACGGGTTTCACGTAGTCTCTTCACGTGCATACGATCTGCGAGACGCATGCGTTCCGCCGTGCCGCGAAGGACGCCGGCATGAGCGAAGCCGAGATCGGAGCGCTGATTTCGCTGCTGGCCGTGAATCCGTCGGCCGGCGATGAGATCGAAGGCACTGGGGGCTGTCGGAAGCTTCGCGTCGCACGACCCGGCGGCGGCAAGAGCGGCGGCTATCGGATCATCACCTTCTATATCCGGTCCGTCCATGCCGGTGTTCCTGTTGACGGTGTTCGCGAAGAACGAGAAGGCGACGCTCTCGAAAGCGGAGAAGAATGGGCTCAGGACTTTGACCACCAGGATCGTGGACGCATATCGCGGGCCCGCCGAATGAGGCATCGATGAGCAAGAAGGCATTCGACAAGATCGCGGACGGCCTCTCCGAGGCTCTCGCTATCGCGCGTGGCGAGGCGACGCCCTTCAAGCTGCATGTGCCGGCGGAGCTCGACGTGCGGGCCATCCGCCACAAGCTCGCCGTTTCGCAGGAGGGTTTCGCCGCCGAATTCGGCTTCACGCTCAATCAGATCCGCGACTGGGAGCAGGGGCGCACGCGCCCCGTCGGCGGCGTGCGGGCCTATCTGACGATCATCGACGCGGACCCGGAGGGCGTTCGCCGGCTTCTCCGGCAGGACAGGCGCGGCGACAAGGCCGCGTGATCCGCGGCCGTCGGCTGCCCGGCCGCCGCGTCGTTTCCCGTCGCGGAGCGCGATCATATGTGCTATTGCGCCGCACAATCGCGCGCCGCGACTGGCGGCGCCTCACCGATCCGGACATCCAATGGCACTGCGCAACATCGCGATCATCGCTCACGTCGACCATGGCAAGACGACCCTCGTCGACAAGCTCCTGCAGCAATCCGGCGCCTTCCGCGAGAACCAGCGCGTCGCCGAGCGCGTCATGGATTCCAACGACCTCGAGAAGGAGCGCGGCATCACCATCCTGGCCAAGGCCACGTCCGTCGTCTGGAAGGATACGCGCATCAACATCGTCGACACCCCCGGCCACGCCGATTTCGGCGGCGAGGTCGAGCGCATCCTCAACATGGTGGACTCGGCGATCGTGCTGGTCGACGCGGCCGAAGGGCCGATGCCGCAGACCAAGTTCGTCGTCTCCAAGGCGCTGAAGCTCGGCCTGAAGCCGATCGTCGCGGTCAACAAGGTCGACAAGCCGGATGCCCGCGTCACCGAGGTCGTCAACGAGGTGTTCGACCTCTTCGCGGCGCTCGACGCGACCGACGAGCAGCTCGACTTCCCGATCCTCTACGGCTCGGGCAAGAACGGCTGGATGGCGCATTCGCCCGAGGGCCCGCAGGACCAGGGCCTGGCGCCGATGTACGACCTGATTCTCAGCCATGTGCCGGAGGCCAAGACCGAGGAGGGGCCGTTCCGGATGATCGGCACCCTGCTGGAGGCCAACCCCTATCTCGGCCGCATCATCACGGGCCGCGTGACCTCAGGCGTCGCGCGGCCCAACCAGACCATCAAGGTGCTGGCGGGCAACGGCACCACGGTCGAGACCGGGCGCATCAGCAAGATCCTCGCGTTCCGCGGGCTGGAGCGCCAGCCGATCGAGGAGGCGGTGGCGGGCGACATCGTCTCGATCGCCGGCCTCGTGAAGGGCACGGTCGCCGACACCTTCTGCGATCCGAGCGTCGACACCCCGATCAAGGCGCAGCCGATCGACCCGCCGACCGTCTCGATGACCTTCCTGGTCAACGATTCCCCGCTCGCCGGCACCGAGGGCGACAAGGTGACGACCCGCGTCATCCGCGACCGCCTGCTCAAGGAGGCGGAGGGCAATGTCGCGCTTAAGGTGGAGGAATCGGCCGACAAGGATTCCTATGTCGTCTCGGGGCGCGGCGAGTTGCAGCTCGCCATCCTGATCGAGACGATGCGCCGCGAGGGCTTCGAGCTCGGCGTCTCGCGCCCGCGCGTGGTGCTGCAGAAGGACGAGAACGGCCAGCTCCTGGAGCCGGTCGAGGAGGTCGTCATCGACGTCGACGAGGAGCATTCCGGCATCGTCGTGCAGAAGATGAGCGAGCGCCGGGCCGAGATGCTGGAGATGAAGCCCTCGGGCGGCAACCGCTTGCGCCTCGTCTTCCACGCCCCGACCCGCGGCCTGATCGGCTACCAGGGCGAACTGCTCACCGACACGCGCGGCACCGCGATCATGAACCGCCTGTTCCACGCCTATGCGCCCTACAAGGGCGAGATCATGGGCCGCGTGAACGGCGTGCTGATCTCCAACGAGGCGGGCGAAGCGGTCGCCTATGCGCTGTGGAACCTGGAGGATCGCGGCCCGATGATGATCGAGCCCGGCTGGAAGGTCTATCAGGGCATGATCGTCGGCGTGCACACGCGCGACAACGACCTCGAGGTCAATGTGCTGAAGGGCAAGAAGCTCACCAATATCCGCACCACCTCGAAGGACGAGGCGGTGCGCCTCACCCCGCCGATCCGGATGACGCTCGAGAAGGCGCTCGCCTGGATCCAGGACGACGAACTCGTCGAGGTGACGCCGAAGGCGATCCGCCTCAGGAAGGCGATCCTCGACCCGAACGACCGCAAGAAAGCCGAGAAGAGCCGCGAGCTAGGTGCGGCGTAAGGCGTTCTCATCTATCGTTCGGCCATGGGTTGGCATGGACAGGGCCCCGGCGGGCGGCGCGGCTATCACCACGGCAATCTGCGCGAGGCGCTGGTTTCGGCAGCTCTCGCGCTGATCGCCGAGAAGGGGCCGGCCGGCCTGACCTTCGCGGAGGCGGCACGCGTCGCCGGCGTCTCGCCGGCCGCGCCCTACCGGCATTTCCGCGACCGCGACGCATTGCTCGCCGATGTCGCGCGGCAGGGCTTCGAGGCCTTCACGGCGGCGCTTTCCAAGGCCTGGAACGACGGCCAGCCGGATGCCGCCGCCGCCTTCGAGCGGGTCGGCGCCGCCTATCTCGCCTTCGCGCGCGCCGAGCCCGCCTATTTCTCGGCGATGTTCGAATCCGGGCTCTCCTTCGCGAATTTCCCGGAATTGCGCGTGGAGAGCGACAAGGCCTTCGCGGTGCTGCGCCAGGCCTGCGAGGCGCTGATCGCGACCTTGCCGCAAGAGAAGCGGCCGCCCGCGCTGATGATGGCGCTGCATATCTGGTCGCTCTCGCACGGTATCGCGACGCTGTTCGGCCGCGCCGACCAGGGCCGCCGGCCGATCCCGATGTCGCCCGAAGACCTGCTGCAAGCCGCCGTTCTGATCTATCTCGGCGGGCTCGGGCTGCGGTAGGGCATGATCCCGAAAAGTGGGAACCGGTTTTCGGAAAAGATCATGCTCAAGCAAAAGATAGAGTCTGATCCGATTCAAATGGATCGGGTCAGACTCTAGGGCAGGCGCGATGGGAGGAGCCGATGGCGACGCAGACCACACGGCATGTCGCGGTCAGGATCGAGCGCCCGCTCGCCGAGTCCTATGATTTCCTCAAGGACCCGGCCAATTTCGCTCTTTGGGCCTCCGGACTCGGCGAAGGCTTTACGCCGATCGAGGGTACGCTCTGGCGCGCCGCGACGCCGCTCGGGGCGATGCGCATCCGCTT
>JBDHTH010000264.1:0-4921 GCA_039808545.1 Phreatobacteraceae bacterium
GCTGCCGACGCCACAGGCGCGGAAGATGTCGTCGGCCCACTCCGTCAAGGCGGCAGCATCCCAATGTGCCATGGGCCTTCTCCTCATGCGTCTCATGCGTCGGGCCGCGGCGGATGTCCCGGCGGCCTTATATCCAGTCAGGCTAGAAGCGATTGTGTAAATGTTCAACTGTTGACAGGAAGTCGGTTCGACTTATCCTGATGCGTCTGAGGCTTTGCCGGCGACGTTGCCGGCGGCGATTCGGCAGCCTCGCTTGCGCCGGAGCCGCGGCACCCGATGACATCCCATCTGTTCAGTTCCTTCAGCCTGCGCTCCCTGGACCTGCCGAACCGCATCGTCGTCTCGCCGATGGGCCAGCATTCCGCCGAGGATGGCATCGCCGGCGACTGGCACCTCATGCATCTCGGGCAATTTGCGGTCTCCGGGGCAGGGCTCGTCATCACCGAGGCGGTCTCGGTCGAGCCGGAAGGCCGGGTCGGTCCGGGATGCATCGGGCTGTGGACCGACGCCCAGGCCGAGGCGCTCGCCAGGATCACCGGCTTCTGCAGGCGTCATGGCGGCGCGAAGCTCGGCATCCAGCTCAACCATTCCGGCCGCAAGGGATCGGTCGGAGCCTCCTGGGAAGCGCATGCGGCGCTGCCGCCGGGCGGTGGAGGCTGGGTTCCCAAAGCGCCTTCCGCCATACGCTATCCCGGCCGCAACGAGCCGGCCGCCCTCGACGCGGAGGGAATGGCGGCGGTGTTGCGTGCTTTCGTCGACGCGACCCGGCGGGCCGACGCGGCCGGCTTCGACCTGATCGAGCTGCATGCAGCGCATGGCTATCTGCTGCACAATTTCCTGTCCCCTCTGACCAATCGCCGCAACGATGCCTATGGCGGCTCGCGCGCCGCGCGGATGCGGTTTCCGTTGGAGGTCTTCGACGCCATGCGGGCGGTCTGGCCGGCGGAAAAGCCGCTCGGCGTCCGGGTCTCCGCGACCGATTGGGCCGAAGGCGGCTGGACGCTCGAGGACACGCTGGAATTCTGCGCAGCCCTGAAGGCCCGCGGCTGCGATTTCGTCTGCGCCTCGAGCGCGGGCGCGGTGGCGGAGCAGAAGATCGCCGTCGGCCCGCTCTATCAGGTGCCCTTCGCGGAGGCGATCCGACGCGAGATCGGCATTGCCACCATCGCGGTCGGCCTCATCCGAACGCCGGCGGAGGCCGAAGGCATTGTCGCGCAGCGGCGCGCCGACCTCGTCGCGCTGGCGCGCGGCATGCTCTATGACCCGCGCTGGGCCTGGCATGCCGCCGAGGCGCTCGGCGCCGAGGCCTACTACCCGCCGCAATATGACCGGGCGCATCCGACCATGCGCCAGAACGATTCCTTCGGCGTGCGCAAGGTCGCGCGCGGCTGATCCTGCGGAGAGACCGATGCCCTATTCCGTCGCCTGGGCCGACTTGCCGGAAGTCGAGGTGCTGCCGAACAACTTCCGCCGCTCCACGGCCGGCCTCAAGTCGAGCGTGAGCCTGATCCGCCTCGTCCACCCGTCGGAGACGCCGCTGCACCATCACGACGAGGAGGAGCAGATGGTGATGATGCTCGAAGGCGAGATGCAGGTGACGGTCGGCAGCGAGACCTTCGTTCTCAGGGCCGGCGAGATCTGCGCCATGCCGGCGGGAACGAAGCACTGCTTCAGGAGCATCGCGGGCGAGGCGAAATTCCTCGAAACCTTCGCGCCTGGCCGGATCCAGAACCTGGTCGGCTTCCTCGGCAAGATCTTCTAGGGCGGATCCCATGATCGAGATCGACGGCAACATCCTCGTGGAGACCGAGCATCTCGGCTCCAACAACTCCATCGTCGTCACGCGCGACGGCGTCGTGCTGATCGATTCTCCGCACCGGCCGACGGACGCGATCCGCTGGCGGCGCACCGCGGAGAGCTGCGGACGCGTCGCGTATCTCTTCAACACCGATCATCACATCGACCATACGATGGGCAACGCGTTCCTGCCGGGAACCATCGTCTCGCATGCCGGCACGCTGGAGCGGCTGACCAACAACGCGCCGACCATGCAGTACATGTCCGACCTGCTCGACGTGATCGACCCGGCCGGCAAGATGTACATGCACAACTACGCATGGCGCCTGCCGACCGTGACCTACGAGACGGCGATGACCGTGCATCTCGGCGGGCTCGACTTCGAGTTTCGCCATTTCCGCGGCCATACGCTGAACAGCTCGCTGATCTACCTGCCGCAGCAGCAGGTGGCGTTTACTGGGGATCTCGTCTGCGAGCTCGGCCTGCCGGCCTTCATCGAGGCGGACACCTTCGACTGGATCGAGACCGTGCGTCACATCGAGAGCATGGACGTGCGCTATCTGGTGCCTGGGCACGGGAAGGTCAGCGATATCGGCGAGGCGCGCCGTTTCCGCCAGCAGATCGAGGAGCTCGTGGGGCAGGTCGAGGCGCGAATTGACAAAGGTGAGCCGCGAGAGCACGTCATGCGTGCAGTGACCTATGAGGATCGCATCCATATGTCGACCGGCGGCAGCCCGGACTATCCGGCCCACCTCATCGAGCTGTTCATGGTCAAGAGCATCGCGACGATCTACGACCATATTCTCGCGAAGCGCGCGGCGGTTGCGGGCTAATCTCCGCGCCTCGACATCGCAGTCTCACTATTCCCGGGAGCGATAGCCGAATGTCCGTCCTGAAACCGATCTCCGCCGTCTCGCTCGCCGAGGAGACTTTCGCCAAGCTCGTCGGCGCCATTACGGCCGGAGAGTTCAAGCCGGGCGAGCGCCTCTCCGAGGCCGATCTCGCCAGGCGCCTCGGGATCAGCCGCGGCCCGCTGCGCGAGGCTCTCGGCCGCCTCGAGGGGCGACTGGTGACACGGACGCCGCGCATCGGCGTGCACATCATCAATCTCAGCCAGGAAGACCTGGAGATGTTGTTCACGCTGCGTGAGGCGCTGGAAGGCATGGCGTGCCGGCTCGCAGCCCAGCGCATCAAGGATCACGAGCTGGAGAGCCTGCGCGCGCTGCTCGACCAGCATCACAGCGATTCCGCCGTGCTCAATCCGACCGGCTATTATCAGCGCACGCAGGATGACGACTTTCATTTTCAGGTCGTCAAATGCGCCCGCAACATTCGCATCGAGACGCTGCTGATGCGGGAAATCTACTACCAGCTCCGGCTCTATCGTTTCCAGGCCTCCTCCCGCGCCGGACGCGCCGAGGAGGCCTTTCGCGAGCACGAGGACATCTACAAGGCGCTCGCGGCGCGTGATCCGGACCGGGCCGAGGCTGCCATGCGGCGTCACGTCCGCAATGCCTTCGAGAGCCTGAAAATGCGGACGGCATACGCGCCGGAGGAGGCTCAGCCGCTGTCTCGCGCGGCCGGCCGCTAGAAGGACCGCGATACGGCAGGCCTGTCCGTCAAATGCGTAAACTTGCGCAGTCTTCTGTTGACAGTTTCCAGTTAACCGATAATGATCGCATTCGGACGGCCACCTAAGGAACGGGTAGGGACGGGATGACGCCAAGCCGCAAGCTCAAGGACCTGGTGGCCCGCAAGGACGCCGTCGTGGTGCCTGGGGTCGCCAATGCGATGTTCGGCCGCGCCGTCGAGAGTTTGGGCTTCGAGGCGCTCTACCTGACCGGCGCCGGCATCGCGAACATGCATCTCGGGGTGCCGGACATCGGCCTCGTCTCGGTCACGGAGGTCTCCGAGATCCTGTCGGCCGTCACCGACGCGGTCTCCATTCCCGTCATCGTCGATGCCGATACCGGCTTCGGGAACGCCATCAACATGACGCGGACGGTTCGCCTGTTCGAGAAGGCGGGCGCGGCCGGGCTGCAGATCGAGGATCAGGTCTTTCCAAAGAAGTGCGGGCATTTTGCCGGCAAGGATGTCATCCCGCTCGCCGAGATGGTGCAGAAGATCCATGCCGCCGTGGACACCCGCAGGGACGGGGACCTCCAGATCATCGCACGCACCGACGCGCGCGCCGTGCATGGGCTCGATGCGGCGATCGAGCGCGCGCACGCCTTCGTCGCGGCGGGCGCCGACTTGGTCTTCGTCGAGGCGCCGACCAATGCCGCCGAGCTGCGCCGGATCGCGGCTGAGATCGATGCGCCGCATGTCGTCAACATCGTCTTCGGCGGGCTCACGCCCGAGCTCGGCAATGGGGAGCTCAAGGAGATGGGCTTCTCGATCGTGCTCTATGCCAATGCCGTGCTGCAGGCGGCGCTGAAGGCTTCGCGAGAGGTGCTCGCGGCGCTGCGCGAGGAAGGCAATCTCTATTCGGTCAAGGACCGGCTCGCCTCCTTCGCCGAGCGCCAGGAGGCCGTCAACAAGGGCCATTACGACGCGCTCGAGGCGCGCTACGTCAGCAATGGAGCTTGAGGTGATGAAGCCCTGGGACGGGATCATTCCGGAAGAGGAGCAGCGCGCCTACCGGGCCGCCGGCTTCGGTCGCCCCACCGGCCTCGGCAAGCGGCCGGCGCTGTTGATCATCGACGTGCAGTATCGGACCGTGGGCACCGAGCCGAAGCCGTTCTGGGAGGCGATCAAGGAATTTCCGACCTCCTGCGGCGAGGTCGCCTGGAAGGCGGTGCCGAACATCGCGCGCCTGCTCGCCGAGTTCCGCGCCCGAGGCTGGCCGGTGCTGTACCCCTATGTCGCGCCGAAGGCTGCATTCGACAAAGGCCGGCTTTCCGACAAGGTCCCGGCGATCATGGATGTGGCCGCCAAGGGCTACGAGTTCCCGGACGCCATAGCGCCGCGCGATGGCGAGATCCTGCTGCCGAAGAAGCATCCCAGCGCCTTCTTCGGCACGCCGCTGACCAGCTATCTGATCAATTCCGGCGCCGACACGCTCGTCGTCACCGGCTGCTCGACGAGCGGCTGCGTGCGCGGCTCGGTGGTCAATGCCTTTGCC
>JBDHTH010000265.1:0-4910 GCA_039808545.1 Phreatobacteraceae bacterium
GCGAGGCCTCGCGCTTGACGGCGCCGAGCGCCGCGAGATTGCGGTCGATGAAGCCGGTGTCGAAATCGCCGGCGACGAAGGCCGGCGCCTCGGCCAGCGCCTTCAGGAAGGCGACATTCGAGCGCGGTCCGGCCACCACCGTGTCGCCGAGCGCCTCGGCGAGGCGCGCCAGCGCGGTCGTGCGGTCGCCCGCATGGGCGATGAGCTTGAAGATCATCGGGTCGTAGAAGGGCGTGATCGCCGCGCCCTCCTCCACGCCGGTATCGACGCGGATGCCCTCCCCTTGCGGAAAGCGCAAAGCGTGCAAGGTGCCGGTCGAGGGCAGGAAGCCGTTCTCGGGATCCTCCGCGTAGATCCGCGCCTCGACCGCATGGCCGTCGATCTTGAGAGCCTCTTGCGCGAAGGGCAGAGGCTCGCCGGCCGCGACCTTGAATTGCAGCGCCACGAGATCAAGCCCGGTGATCGCCTCGGTGACGGGGTGCTCGACCTGGAGGCGGGTGTTCATCTCCATGAACCAGAAGGAGTCGGGGCCGAGCCCCCGCGATCCGTCGACGATGAACTCGACCGTGCCGGCGCCGACATAGCCCACGGCGCGCGCCGCCTCGACCGCCGCCCGCCCCATGGCGGCACGGGCCTCCTGCGTCATGCCGGGAGCCGGCGCCTCCTCGATCACCTTCTGGTGGCGGCGCTGGAGCGAGCAGTCGCGCTCGAACAGATGCACGACATTGCCGTGCCGGTCGGCGAAGACCTGCATCTCGACATGGCGCGGCGCCGTCACGTATTTCTCGATCAGCACGCGCGGATCGCCGAAGGCGTTGGCGGCCTCGCGCTGGGCGCTTTCGAGCGCGGCGCGGAAATCGGCCGCCTCCTCGACACGCTTCATGCCCTTGCCGCCGCCGCCCGCCACGGCCTTGATCAGCACCGGGAAGCCGATCTCGGCGGCGCGCTCGGCGAGGAAGCCGGGCTCCTGCGTCTCGCCGTGATAGCCCGGCACGATCGGCACGCCGGCCTTGGCCATCAGCGCCTTGGCGCCGTCCTTCAGCCCCATGGCGCGGATGGCGCTCGCGGGCGGGCCGACGAAGGTGACGCCGGCGGCCGCGCAGGCCTCCGCGAATTCGGCGCGCTCCGACAGGAAGCCGTAGCCGGGATGGATCGCCTCGGCGCCGGTCTCGCGCGCCGCCTCAATGATCTTGTCGATCACCAGATAGGAATCGCGGGCCGGCGCCGGCCCGATCGGCACGGCGGTATCGGCCATCGAGACATGCAGCGCCGCCGCATCGGCCTCCGAATAGACCGCGACGGTGCGCATGCCCATGGCGCGCGCTGTCCGGATGACGCGGCAGGCGATCTCGCCGCGATTGGCGATGAGGACGGAGCCGAAGGGGGCCATGGCGGACCTCATAGTCGAACCGCGCCGATTTGAGCAAGGCAGCGCGGGTTTGTCATCCCATGGCGGGCGCGGCAATCATGTCGCCCAGGCGACAGCCGCGCGGCTATGCTGAGGCCCGCGACTTGAGGCAAGGGACCCGATCCGAGCATGGCCGATACGGTCTATATCCTGCTGTTCCGCGGCGTCGGCGGCGCCACGCAACTCCCCGTGAAACCGCTGCGCGAGGCGCTGACCGCGGCCGGCTTCAAGAAGGTTGCGACCTATATCAACAGCGGCAATGCCGTTCTCGCCAGCGCGCTCGGCCGCGACAAGGTGATCGCCCGCGTCGCCGCGATCTGCCGGGAGAATTTCGACTTCACCAAGACGATCCACGCGCCGACCCGCCTCGAATGGGCGGCCGTGATCGAGAACAATCCCATCCCCGAGGCGGCGGAGACGCCGCGCTTCCTGCACGCCGCCTGGCTGGAGGCGGCGCCGGACCCGGCGAAGGTCGAGGCGCTGCGGACGCTCGCCGGTCCCCGCGAGCGGATCGCTGTCGCCGGCCGGATCGCCTATCTGCACACGCCCGACGGGTTCGGCACCTCCAAGCTCGGCGAGCGCTTCGACAAGGGCATCGGCGTCGCCAACACGGCCCGCAACTGGAACACCGTGCTGAAGCTGATGGAGCTCGCCGACGCCGCCTCCGAGTGAGGGGATCGCGAATACGCGGCGCCGCCGGCCTTCCGAGGCCGCCTACATCCTGAACACGCCGAACCGCGTCTCGCGGATCGGGGCGTTGAGGGTCGCCGCAAACGCCAGCCCGAGCGCGCGGCGCGTCTCGGTCGGCAGGATGATGCCGTCGTCCCAGAGGCGGGCGGTGGCGTGGTACGGGTGCCCCTCGAGCTCGTATTTCTCGCGGATCGGCGCCTTGAAGGCCTCTTCCTCGGCCGCCGGCCAGCTCTTGCCCTCGGCCTCGATATTGTCGCGGCGAACGGTGGCGAGGACGCTCGCGGCCTGCTCGCCGCCCATCACCGAGATGCGGCTGTTCGGCCAGGTGAAGAGGAAGCGCGGCTGATAGGCGCGCCCGCACATGCCGTAGTTGCCGGCGCCGTAGGAGCCGCCGACCAGCAGCGTGATCTTCGGCACCTCGGCGGAGGCGACAGCCGTGACGAGCTTGGCGCCGTCCTTGGCGATGCCGCCCGCCTCGAACTGGCGCCCGACCATGAAGCCCGTGATGTTCTGCAGGAACAGCAGCGGAATGCGCCGCTGGCAGCAGAGCTCGATGAAATGCGCGCCCTTCATGGCGCTTTCGGAGAACAGGATGCCGTTGTTGCCGATGATGCCGACCGGCATGCCCCAGATATGGGCGAAGCCGCAGACCAGCGTCGATCCGTAAAGCTGCTTGAACTCGGCGAAGCGCGAGCCGTCGACGAGGCGGGCGATCACCTCGCGGATGTCGTATTGCTTCTTCAGGTCGGTCGGCACGACCGACAGCAGGTCGTCGATCGGAAAGGCCGGCTCCTCGACCGGCTGGATCGGGATATCGACGGATTTGCGCGCGTTGAGCGTGCCGACGATGCGGCGGGCGATATCGAGCGCGTGGTGATCGTCGGCCGCGTAGTGGTCGGCGACGCCGGATTTGCGGGCATGCACGTCGGCGCCGCCGAGATCCTCGGCCGAGACGACCTCGCCGGTCGCCGCCTTCACGAGCGGCGGGCCGCCGAGGAAGATCGTGCCCTGGTTGCGCACGATGACGGTCTCGTCCGACATCGCCGGCACATAGGCGCCGCCGGCCGTGCAGGAGCCCATCACCACGGCGATCTGCGGAATTCCAGCTCCGGACAAGCGCGCCTGATTGTAGAAGATGCGGCCGAAATGGTCACGGTCCGGAAAGACGTCGGTCTGGTGCGGCAGGTTGGCGCCGCCGGAATCGACGAGATAGACGCAGGGCAGCCGGTTCTCGCCGGCGATCTCCTGGGCGCGCAGGTGCTTCTTCACCGTGACGGGATAGTAGGTGCCGCCCTTGATGGTGGAATCATTGGCCACCACCATCACCTCGCGGCCGGAAACGCGGCCGATGCCGGTGATCAGGCCGGCGCCGTGGATGGCGTCCTCATACATGCCGTAGGCGGCGAGGCCCGACAGCTCCAGGAAGGGCGAGCCGGGATCGAGGAGCCGCAGCACGCGCTCGCGCGGCAAGAGCTTGCCGCGCGCCAGATGACGCTCGCGCGCCCTGGCGGGGCCGCCGGCGGCGGCCGCGGCACGCTTTTCGGCGAGATCGGCCGCCAACACCTGCCAGGCCGCCACATTCGCCCGCGTCTCGGCCGTATCGGCGACGATCGAGCCGATCCCCTCGCTCATGCGCGCTCCCCTTTTCCGTGCCGCCTTGCGGGCCGCAACCTCATGGGCGCCATAGCAGACGCCCGAGCGCGGCGGCGTCAAGTGGACGACAGGCGGAGAAAAAGCGGAACCCGCCGGCGCGGCGATGCGTTATTCCGCCGTGGCGCCATCATTGCGGCGATTTCCACACAGCGATTTCGAGAAGGAGATTGGTATGAGACGGGTCATTATCGGCCTCATTTCGGCGACGGCGCTGACCGGCGTCGCCTTCGCCCAGGCGCCGGCGCCCGCGCCCGCGCCAACTTCGCCCACCCAGCAGACGGCGCCGCCGGGCGCTCCGACGGTTCCGCCTGCCAGCCGCCCGGCCCCGACGCCGGTTCCGGAAAAGCTCACGGATGTCTGGAAGGGCACGGGAACGGTCGCCTATTACAACGCGAACGCCAATGACGTCGGCTCGGCGCAGCTGATCGGCCTGACGATCTACAACGAGAAGCAGGAGACGGTCGGCAAGGTCGCGGATCTGATCCTCGACGAAGGCAAGACGCTGAAGGCGCTCGTGATCGGCGTCGGCGGCTTCCTGGGTCTCGGCGAGCGCTGGGTCGCGGTCGAGCCGGGCTCGGTGACCATCGCCAAGACCGAAAACGGCAAGTTCCGCGGCATCATGAACGTGACCGCCGAGGAGCTGAAGAAAGCGCCGGAGTTCAAGTACGTGAAGCCGGCCGAAACCGCCAAGACCAACTAATAGCGTGAAATCACGGTTTGAGGGGAGGCTTCGGCCTCCCCTTTTCGCATGCTCAGATGCCGTCGCCGTGGACGTGGCCGTCCCGCCAGGAGGCAAGGCTCTCGCCCGTCGGCGGATGCGGCGCGATCGCCAAAGTCTCTTCCAAAAGCTGCGCCTCGGGCGCCGGCAATCCGTCGAATGCCTTGGCGGCGACGCGCTCGACGACCGCCCCGGCGCCCGCCAGGAACGGCGAAACACCAGAGGCCGATTGCGGTCCGGCGAGGGCGGCGATGCCCGTCACCGGCACGGCGCCGGCAAGCGGCAGGCTGGCGCCGAATTTCAGGATGTTTCGCCGGTTGATCATTCTCTCGCGCCCCTATGACAGGTCCGGCGCGTAGATGTGAGAGGCGGGGGCCGCGCGCAAGAGGCGGATGGCAGGATTTCTCCCCGGCTCAGGCCTTGAGCCGCTTGACCACCGGC
>JBDHTH010000266.1:0-4909 GCA_039808545.1 Phreatobacteraceae bacterium
GCGGCCGCGCGCCACGTCCAGGAACACCTCGTCGAGATTGGCGCGGCCGTAGCGCCTCAGGAGCCCGGCCGGGCTGTCGTCGTCCTCGATGCGGCCCGCCTTCAGCATGATCACCCGGTCGCAGAGCCGCTCCACCTCCGCCATGTTGTGGGAGGCGAGCAGGATCGTGGCGCCGCGCCGCGCCCGATAGGTCTCGAGCCGCGTGCGGATCCAGTCGGCCGTGTCGGGATCGAGCGAGGCGGTCGGCTCGTCGAGCAGCAGCACCTCCGGGTCGTTGATCAGCGCCTTGGCGAGGGCGACGCGCGTCTTCTGGCCGGCCGAGAGCTTGCCGGCCGGCCGGTCGAGAAGCTGCGTGAGGTCGAGATCGGCCGCCAGCCGCGCGATCCGCTCCCGCACGGCGTCGACGCCGTAGAGCGCGCCGAAGATCGAGAGGTTCTGCGCGACCGTGAGGCGGTGCGGCATGTCGACATAGGGGCTTTCGAAATTCATCCGCGCCAGCACCCGGTAGCGGTCGCGCGCCATGTCGGCGCCGAGCACGAAGGCGCGTCCGGCCGTCGGCAGGACGAGGCCCATGATCATCGCGATGGTCGTCGTCTTGCCGGCGCCGTTGCCGCCGAGCAGGCCCGTGACGGAGCCGGGCGAAATCGCGAAATCGACGCCGTCGACGGCGCGCGTCTCGCGGTAGACCTTGACGAGGTGCTCGGCGCGGATGGCGGCGCTCGCGCCCGCGCCGCTCTTCGGATCGTCCAAGGCTGTCATTTCCCGCTCAGTTCGTTGCGCGCCGCAAGCCCGCGCCTGTCGTCAGGGCGCGGCACCTTAAGCAAGCGGGGCCGATTGGCAAAGCGCCGCCCCGCCTCGAAAGCCGGTTGATCGCGGCCGAAGGATCGTCTAAGAGCGCGCAAGCCGACGGATGCGACACGCTCCGCCGGCTCTTGCTGCGGTAGCTCAGTGGTAGAGCACTCCCTTGGTAAGGGAGAGGTCGAGAGTTCAATCCTCTCTCGCAGCACCAGCAATGCCAACGGTTTGCCGAAGATCGCAAAGCTGTTGCACAGAAATCTGCACAGAAACTGCGGCCCTTAGACTGTTGCTGTCCGCTTTCGCGCATTCGGACGCAAGGCGGGCCGCGCGACCGCTCGTCAGTCGTTGACGCCGATATCCGTGAACAGGAACCCGGTGGGCGTCTTCGTGAAGGTGAAGATCAGCTCGCCGCAGAAGATGAAGTAGTTGTCGTTCTTCTCGCCGTCGCGCTCGTACTCGGCCTTGCCGCGCTGGAGGCAGGCGCGGTTCTTCGCCGTGAAATAGGTCCGATGGATCTTTGCGCTGAACTGCGCGGCGTCGCGGACCGAGGCGTCGCCCTGGAACGGCAGCCGCGCCAGGCCCGCGATCGCGGCGGCATCGTTGGCCTTCACGGCCGCCCGGAATTTCGTGAGAAACGCGTCGAATTCCTTCTGCACCGCCACGGGCGCCTTGGCGTCCTTCGCCTGCGCGAAGGCCGGCGCCGCGGCAAGGAAGGGCGCAAGGAGCGTGAGGACGAGCGCGACCGCAAATCTGCGCATGAGCTGCATGGTTGGTTTCTCCGTCGGCCCGCGCGCTCAGATCTACGCGACTTTCGCCGCCCGTCATAGAGAATCTTCAGCCTCGCCGGCCGCGGGGTCGGGCCGGCCTTCATGCGCGCCGCCGCTTCAGCATCATCACGCCGAAATTCCACAGGGCCGCGACCGCCAATCCGGTGAGAAGTCCGATCAGGCGCCCATGCGCCGCCGTCGTGACGGAGGCGGCCGCGAGCGCGACGCCGAAGCCCATCAGCCCGTCGACCGTATGGGCGATCACCGCGGCCGAGACCTTGCCGCCGGCGCGCGGGTGCAGGATCAGGATGAGGCTCGAAAGCACGATCGGGAAGGGCGCCAGAAGGCCGCTCAGCCCCGGCCCGAGCAGGCCGCTGGTGGAGACCAGCAGGCCGACCAGCCCCGCCACCAGGCCGGCGCGCAGCGGCAGGTCGTACCAGCGGGACGGGAGCGGCGGCATCTGCGCGTCCCGGAACCGGTAGCTCGCGAGGGCCGCGCCGAGATAGACGAGCGCCGTCAAGGCCAGCATCGGCGCCAGGCCGAGATCGAGCCGCTGCAGGACGAGCGACAGCCCCGTGCAGAGCACGAGCGGCGGCAGCAGGCTCGCGGCCGTGCCGTGGCGCTGCGCCAGGCCGCAATAGAGCGCGCACAGCGCCATGTTGGTGGCGTTGGTCGCGAGGCTGGCGCGCAGCGCCTCGGCGAGGAAGGCGGCGTCGTGGTCGAACGCCAGGAAGACGAAGCCCGGCCCGGCCGAGACCGGCAGCGTCGCGACCAGCGCGCCGAGCGCCGGCCCGAGCCGCTCGGTGATGCGCGCCGCCCCGACCACGAAGGCCGCGGTGACCGCCATCTTGACGAGAATGGGAAGAAGGTCGGGCATGGGCGTATGGAGGTCCGCGCTTGGAGATAGGGGGCGATCGGAATTGCGCCGCGTCGGCCGAAGCGCTCTATCGGGAACGGGCGCGGCCCGCCAGCGCGCAATCGGCGCGCCGGCTATGCGGAGACGGCTCCAGCTTCTTGGGATCGATCGCTGTGCGCACGACCTCACCGGCGTCATGGCCCGGACACGTCGGGTCATAACGAAGGAAAGCCACGCTCAGATCGAATGTCTCTTGAGCCTGGCGCGCCGTTCCTCACCACCCGGCGCCGCAGCTCCGGCGCGGCTCGAAGCGCTCCAGCCGCTCCCTTAGGCGGGCATGGAACTGATCGGCCGTGCCCGACAGATTGGCGGGCTTCGGAATGTCCTCGACCGGCTTGCCGAGACGGGCCAGCAGAAACGACCATTCGCGCCGCTCGACGAGATTGGCCCGCAGCAGGCCGGAGCGCCGCATGTCCTCGATCTCGGGCAAAGCCTGCGCGGCCGCCGGCCCGAGCAGGCAGAGCGCGCGCCGGACGGCGTCGATCGGCGGCATCTCCTCGCTCGCGTCGGCGCCGCGACGCGGCGCGCCGAGGCGTTGCGCGTGGACGCGCAGGATCTCGACCAGAAGCGGCACGGCCGCCTCGCCCTTGTCGGCGAGCCTGACGATCAATCCGGCCGCATGGAGACGGCGCGCCGGATCGGCGAGGATCGCGTCCTCGTCGGCGGTGGTCTGCACGAAGGCGCCGGCCGGCATGGGCTCGTATTGCTGCGCGAGGAACCGCATCCACCGCGCCGGGGGATCGGTGGCGGCGAGACGGCGCCCGATCGCGTCGCGAAACGCGAGGCTGCCGAGCCCGAGCGCCCGCAGCGCCGTGCCGAGCTGCCCGTAGTCGGTCAGGCGGGGCTCGCCGATCAGCCGCCGGATGAAGGCTTGGTCGGCGTCCGACGGCGGCACGGCCGGGCTGAAGCGCGCAAGCCACGCGCCGATCAGCCGGAAGCCCGGATCGCTCGCCGGTATCGCGGGGTCGTCGAGAAGCTCGCCGAGCCTGCGGCGGATCGCCTCGGTCAGCGCCGCCCGGTCGCCGCCGGTGTCGAGCGTCGTGTGCCGGGCGATCAGCGCCGCCGGCCGCCATTGCGCGTAGCGCGCGGCATTGCTGAGCGGGCTGCGGCTCCAGCGGAAGCGGAAATTGTCGAGGCCGCCATCGGGCACGATGTGAAGCGGCACCGACAGAGCCTGCGTCTTCGCGAGGGTTTGGCTGAGCAGTACCGTGCCGTCGCGATCCCGGATCTCGAGGCGGTCGACCGAGACCGGCAGCGGCAGCGGCGACCATCGGTTGCCGCCCGGATGCCGAACCCGCTCGCCGCGATCCATGACGTAGGCGAGGATCGCGATCCGCAACGCGTGCTCCGGGCGCGCCGGCTCCGCGACGATGCAGCTTTCGGCCGAAAGCCGGAGATCCCATTCGGCCTCGCGCAGGCGATGGTCGAGCGCAGCCGCGTCGCGCGGGCGGTCGATGTCGAGCGAGGCCGGATTGAGCGGCCGGATCGTCTCGCCGCCGCAGTCGCGCTTCGGCACGAGACGCAGCGTGCGGGCGCGCGGCGACGGCGCGCCGGGCTGGTCGGCATCGCCGTGCGCGTCCACCGTGACGCTCGTCACGCCCGGAGTCGCGAGCAGCGCCGCGCAGAGCGCGTCGCAGACCCAGGGCCGCGCCCGCTGCGCCTCGCGCGAAAGCGGCTTCGGGCCGGCATGCGGCATGACGTCGAGCCGCGGCACGGTGATGAGCACGTCGCCCGCGATCCGGATCGGCTGCGGCGGCGCAATGTCGGCCTGCCCGCCGAGCGCTTGGCGCATCGCGACGTCGCTCAGCCGCGCGCTGATCGCCGAGACCGTGAAGAGCAGCGCGGCGGTCGAGAGGGCCGCCGCCAGCGCCGCCGGCCATGGCGCGATCGCGCTGCGCCAGAGCCACCACAGCGCCGTGAAGGTGGCGAACCACAGGAACAGCGTCGGCATCGCGCCGAGCACCAGCCCCGGCACGATCCCGAGAAAAAGCCCGATCAGGACGAGCGAGGGCGCCGCCAGCGCGATCGCCGCGCCGGCGCCGAGAACGAGGAGGCCGATGCCGAGGGTCCGCTCCATCGCGCCAGGATCGGCGGCGCCCGTAAAGAATCCGCCGCGCGCCGGCGCGATCCGGGCCGCGATCGAACGATCTGGTGAGCGTGCCGTTAAGCCTATAGGTTAGCGCCTCCTTTCGAGAGCCTTTGCGTCCCGCATGTCCAAGCACACCATTGCCGGCGACTTCGCCGAACATCTCGTCGCCGGAGTGGAAGCGATCGCGGCCGAGTTCCCGGCCGGCAGCCCGGCGCTGCGCGAGAAGGCGGTCGCGTATCTGAAGAAGATGCACGCCGACGGACAGGCCGATGCCGACCTCCAGCTCCAGACCGAGGGCGGCGGGCGGCGCATCGCCACCCAGCTCCGCCGCCTCCAGGA
>JBDHTH010000267.1:0-4902 GCA_039808545.1 Phreatobacteraceae bacterium
GGCTTCGCGCTCGGCGGCGGCTGCGAGCTCGCCATGATGTGCGACATCATCATCGCGGCCGATACGGCGAAATTCGGCCAGCCCGAGATCAATCTCGGCGTCATGCCGGGAGCGGGCGGCACCCAGCGCCTGACGCGCATCGTCGGCAAGGCCAAGGCCATGGATCTCTGCCTCACGGGGCGGATGATGGACGCCGTGGAGGCGGAGCGCTCCGGCCTCGTCGCCCGCATCGTGCCGGCCGCCGATCTCCTCAAGGTGGCGCTGGAGGCCGCCGCGACCATCGCGGCGAAGTCGCTGCCGGTTGCGATGATGACCAAGGAGAGCGTCAACCGCGCCTATGAGACGACGCTCGCCGAGGGCATCCGCTTCGAGCGGCGCGTCTTCCATTCGATGTTCGCGCTCGACGACCAGACCGAGGGCATGACCGCCTTCGTCGAGAAACGACCGGCCAATTTCAAGAATCGCTGAGTTGCCGCGTTTCGCGAGGGTAGGGCCGTTGACGCCGGCCGAGGCCCCGACTATAAGGCGCCCAATCGCGCGATCGGCCGGCAGCGGTCCGTCGCGCGCGCCCATTTCAAGATGATGACGGGCTCGCGACCCCCTCGGCAGGATCGAGGCCGGCGGCGCGCCTTTGAAGGACCGGACGATGGCGAATACCAAATCGGCGAAGAAGGCGGTGCGCAAGATCGAGCGCCGCACCGCGGTGAACAAGGCCCGCAAGAGCAGCATGCGCACCGCGATCCGCAAGGTCGACGAGGCCGTGACCGGCGGCGACGCCGAGGCCGCCAAGGCCGCCTTCGCCGAGGCCGCGCCGAAGCTGATGCGCGCCGCACAGAAGGGCGTCCTTCACAAGAAGACTGCCTCGCGCAAGGTTTCGCGCCTCGCGGCCCGCGTGAAGGCCCTCTCGGCCTGACGCGGTCGGCGCTCGGGCGCCGTCTATTTGGAAGCTTTCGAGAGCCCGGTCAGCGACCGGGCTTTTTGATTCCGGCGGCGTGGAAGCGCGAGCGATATCGAGCGCCGCTGCCGAGCGATGCGCGGCTGCGCACGGCGGCTGCTTCCTTCGCGATGGGCATCGCCGCAGGCCGGTGCGCCGGTTCTCTAGGGCCTCCGCGCCCCTCGTCTCCACGCTCCGTAGCGTCAACGCGGCCGCAATTAGGACCACGGCCAGCCGCCGCAGGATTGGATTCGCAGGCGCCTTCTGGCGCGCAGAAATTCCTCAATGGCGACCGTGACTTGTCGGGTAAGGATGACGATCGCGCGACGCCGGTGCGACGAGCCGCCCCGAAAATGACACGCTTCGACCGGTGTGGCTTTGCGGGCACACGGGCCGCCACCGACCACGCCCTCGTTGATTCTGTGCGAGTCTTCAAGCGTTTGCCGGCAACTGCCCCGCCTTTTCCACATCTCTCCCGGCTGAGCGCTTCGGCGCATATACCTTTCATTTACGAAAGCGGTTGCACCCCCAAGGGGGGCTGTGTAAGGTCCTGACATCGGGGGCGCGGCCCCCTCTCCAAAGATCTAGCGACAATAAAATCGCCTTACGTCAAGTGTAGGCGCGAGCATTGTTGCGTCGGCGAAAATGTTGCGTGAGCAAGGTGCGTGTCGTTTGTTGAGGTTATACCTAAGTACGTAGTTTGAATTAGAAATCTCATCTGTGGTGAAAAGATGGGTCGATTGTGCGAGGCGAAAAAGGCGCGATCGACGGGCGGAGGGATACATGGGAAGGCGACTTGGGGCTGCCAGGGTTGAGGCCGCCAATTGCGGCGGCGTTCGGGCTTCGGCTTACGGTGGAGCCCTAGGCAGCAAGCAGCGCGGGCGCGGCGATTGTTCGTAAGCCGACCGCTTCGGTTCGCGCCTTCGGGCGCAGTGTGATCCTTACCTTCAACGGTTGAAACATCGCAATCGGGTGCCCCGCGTCGCGGCCTATCGTCGCGCGCCTGGCGGCGCCTGTCCTCATCCATCGCCCTCGGGCGCAGAACGCGGCAAGAACCATGCGCAACTCCTTCGTTCCCGTCATCGCTTTCGATGCTGCCGAGCGTCACGAGGATTTGGATCGATCCGGGAAGGCGTCGGCGGCCGCCGAGGGGGAAAGCCGCGTCTTCTGGGAAAGGGTCCGCGCCCGCCTGCGGGTCGAGCTCGGCGAGGATGTCTTCGCGAGCTGGTTCGCGCGCATGGAATGCGACCGCTGCGAAGGCGCCGTGGTCGAGTTCTCGGTGCCGACCCGCTTCCTGAAAAGCTGGATCGTCGCGCAATATTATGACCGGCTGCTCTCGCTCTGCCGCGAGGAGCGCCGCGAGACGGACCGGATCGAGATCGCGGTGCGCACCGCCATCATCCGCGTCGCGGCCTCGCGCGCCGAAGCCGGCGCCGCCCGGCCCGCGCCCCGGCCCGACAGCCATCAGCCGGCTAATGAAATCGCCCGCAAGGCCGCTCAGGCGGCGCCCGACGGCTCGCCGCTCGACCCGCGCCTGACCTTCGACCACTACATCGTCGGCCGCTCCAACAAGCTCGCCCATGCGGCGGCCCAGCAGGTCGGCCTCGCCAAGGCGGGCGATCCGGTGCTGTTCAACCCGCTCTACCTTCATGCCGGCGTTGGGCTCGGCAAGACGCATCTGTTGCAGGCGCTCGCCGCCGCGGCCGAGCAGAGTGGCCGCCGCGTGCTCTACCTGACGGCCGAGAAATTCATGTACGGCTTCGTCCAGGCGTTGAAGTCGCAGACCGCGCTCGCCTTCAAGGAGGCGATGCGGGCGATCGACGTGCTGGTCGTCGACGATCTCCAGTTCCTGCAAGGCAAGGCCGTGCAACAGGAATTCTGCCACACGCTCAACGCGCTGATCGATTCCGGCCGGCAGGTCGTGGTGGCGGCCGATCGTCCGCCCGCCGATCTCGACGCGCTCGAGGATCGCGTGCGCTCGCGGCTCGCCGGCGGCTTGGTCGTGGAGATCGGCGCCCTCGACGAGGAACTGCGCCTGAAGATCCTCCAGGCCCGCATCGCCGCCGCCAAGGCGCAGCATCAGGATTTCGACGTGCCGGCCGACGTCGTGGCCTATATCGCGGCCAACGTCACGCAGACCGGGCGCGATCTCGAGGGCGCCTGCCACCGCCTGCTCGCCCATGCCAAGCTGACGGGCCAGCGCGTCACGCTCGACATGGCGGAGCGCTCGCTGCGCGACCTGATCCGCGTCGCCGAGCCGAAGCGCATCCGCATCGAGGACATCCAGCGCGTCACGGCCCGCCACTACAATGTGAGCCGGCAGGACATGCTGTCGAGCCGCCGCACCGCCAGCGTCGTGAAGCCGCGCCAGGTTGCGATGTACCTCTCCAAGACGCTGACGCCGCGCTCGCTGCCGGAGATCGGCCGCCGCTTCGGCGGGCGCGACCACACCACGGTCCTGCACGCGGTGCGCAAGATCGAGGGGCTGCTCTCGGACGACCAGTCGCTGGCGAGCGATGTCGACCTGCTCCGCCGCATGCTGCAGGAACTCTGAGAAGGCTGCTCCGAGGACAACAGCGGGGAATGCGGGGATAAGATCGGGGACAAGCCTGGGGATAACCTTGTGGATAACTCCGGGGAAAAGTCCGGCGCGGGCAAGTCCTGCACGGGCAGGGGCGCCGCGTCCGGCCGGGCCGAGCGCAACGATCTGTGCGCAAGTCGCCCCGCGCGCCGCCCCGCCCGGCGCCGCCCCTTGAAAGCGGCATCGCGAGCCGCCATTGTCGCCCGTCCCGGCGCCGCGTTCCCGCGCGCCCTTCTAAGTCTGGACGTGCCGAGACCATGAAAGTCACCGTTGAGCGCGCGCTGCTGCTGAAGTCCCTTGGCCATGTGCACCGGGTCGTGGAACGGCGCAACACGATCCCGATCCTCGCCAACGTGCTGCTGCGCGCCCGTGGTGGCGGCCTCGAGCTGAAGGCCACCGATCTCGACCTCGAGATCGTCGAGACGATCGCGGCCGAGATCGGCCAGGACGGCGCCACCACGGTTCCGGCCCATATCCTTTACGACATCGTCCGCAAGCTGCCCGACGGCGCCCAGATCGCGCTGGAGACGACCGGCGAGACCGGCCAGATGACGATCCGCGCCGGCCGCTCGCGCTTTGCCTTGCAGGCGCTGCCCGAGGTCGATTTCCCCGACATCACCACGGGCGACCTGCCGCATCGCTTCGAGGTCTCGGCCGCCGACGTGAAGCGGCTGATCGACAAGACGCAATTCGCGATCTCGACCGAGGAGACCCGCTACTACCTGAACGGCATCTACCTGCATGTCGTCGAGCAGGAGGGCGGCGCCATGCTGCGGGCGGTCGCGACCGACGGCCATCGCCTCGCCCAGGCGCAGTTCCCGGCGCCTAGCGGCGCCAAGGGCATGCCGGGCGTCATCGTGCCGCGCAAATGCGTCGCCGAGGTGCAGAAGCTCTTGGAGAGCGGCGAGGCCTCGGCCGTGATCGAATTGTCGCCCGCCAAGATCCGCGTCTCGGTCGGCAATGTCGTGCTGACCTCCAAGCTGATCGACGGCACCTTCCCGGACTACGGGCGGGTCATCCCGGCCGGCAACGACAAGCGGCTCGTCGTCGACAAGGACGAGTTCGCGGCGGCCGTCGACCGCGTCTCCACCGTGTCGAGCGAGCGCGGCCGCGCCGTGAAGCTGTCGCTCGCCGACGGCAAGCTGGTGCTCACCGTCACCAACCCGGATTCCGGCAGCGCCACCGAGGAGATCGAGGTCGAATACGAGGCAGCCCCCCTCGAGATCGGCTTCAACGCCCGCTACCTGCTCGACATCACGGGCCAGATCGACGGCGAGATCGCCGAGATGCGCCTCGCCGACCCCGGTTCGCCGACGCTCGTCCAGGACGGCGACGGCAAGGCGGCGCTCTACGTGCTGATGCCGATGCGGGTGTGATAGTTTGGCGG
>JBDHTH010000268.1:0-4891 GCA_039808545.1 Phreatobacteraceae bacterium
GGAGAAGCTGCGCTTCGCCATCCGCGAAGGCGGACGTACCGTCGGCGCCGGCGTCGTCGCCTCCATCATCGCTTGATCGGTGCAACGACGACGTCGCCGGAAACCGACGACTATTCGGCGCCGGCGTCGTCGCCTCGATTATCGCTTAAAAAATCCGTCGGTGGGCGGTGACGCCGGGCCTTGGCTCGGCTATACCGCCAGCCGGCGATCTTAGGGGTATAGCTCAGCTGGTAGAGCGGCGGTCTCCAAAACCGTAGGTCGCGGGTTCGAATCCTGCTGCCCCTGCCATCTCTTCGTGAAGGCCCCGTTTCGGGGCCTTTGCTTTATGTCTTGACCTTTTTCGGGTTCGGCTCTATCGACACGGCCTTCCCGAAATCGCTGATGGTGACGCGCTTCGCGCCGCCCCGGTGCTTGGGTTCCGGCCTCCGATCGGCCTCGCGCTTGGCGCGCGAATGCCTATCTGACGGTCACGGCGGCTCCCCGCATCGGAGCCGGGTCAAGCCGCGCGCCGCGCGGCCGCGCAATTGAGAGTTTCGAGGGCAGGATGATCAATCCCGTCGAATTTGGGCAGGAAGTCCGCACGGAAGCGCGAAAGGTCGTCTGGCCGGGCCGCCGCGAGGTGCTGATCACCACCGCGATGGTGTTCGTGCTGTCGGCGATCGCCGCCGTCTTCTTCCTGGTCGTGGACTGGGGAATCCGCACCGGCCTCCGGCTGTTCCTCGGTATCGGGTGAGTCATGGCGAAGCGTTGGTACATCGTCCACGCCTATTCGAACTTCGAGAAGAAGGTCGCCGAATCGATCCGCGAGCAGGCCGGGCAGCGTAATCTCGCCGATCACTTCGACGAGATCCTGGTGCCGACCGAGAAGGTCGTCGAGGTGCGCCGCGGCCGCAAGGTCGACGCCGAGCGCAAGTTCTTCCCCGGCTACGTGCTGGTGAAGTGCGAGCTGACCGATCAGGTCTACCACCTCATCAAGAACACCCCGAAGGTCACGGGCTTCCTCGGCGCCGACAACAAGCCGATGCCGATCACCGAGGCCGAGGCCGGGCGCATCATCCACCAGGTGCAGGAAGGCATCGAGCGGCCGAAGCCCTCCGTGTCGTTCGAGATCGGCGAGAGCGTGCGCGTCGCCGACGGCCCCTTCGCCTCCTTCAACGGCACCGTCGAGGAAGTCGACGAGGCCCGCGCCCGCCTCAAGGTGGCGGTGTCGATCTTCGGCCGGGCGACCCCGGTCGAGCTGGAATACGGTCAGGTCGAGAAGGTCTGACCGCTACTGGGCCTCTCTTGGGAGGCCCGTTTCGCGGCGTGGGAGAAGAGAGCGGGGCCTCGCCGACCGCTTCACCTTCGCACCACGCCATCCCCGGCCTCGGGGCGATCGCGTTCCGGGGCGCTCCTTTGAGGGAGTTACGTAATGGCGAAGAAAATCGCTGGTTACATCAAGCTGCAGGTGCCGGCCGGCGCCGCCAACCCGTCGCCGCCGATCGGTCCGGCGCTCGGTCAGCGCGGCCTCAACATCATGGAATTCTGCAAGGCCTTCAATGCGAAGACCGCGCAGATGGAGAAGGGCACCCCGATCCCGGTCGTCATCACGGCCTATCAGGACCGCTCCTTCACCTTCGAGATGAAGCTGCCGCCCGTCTCCTACTTCCTGAAGAAGGCGGCCAACATCCAGAAGGGCTCCGGCACCACTGGCCGCGGCACCATCGGCTCCGTCACGCGCGCCCAGCTCCGCGAGATCGCCGAGAAGAAGCTCCCCGACCTGAACGCGACCTCGGTCGACGCGGCGGTGAGCATGATCGAAGGTTCGGCCCGCTCGATGGGCCTCGAGGTGCGGGGGTAATCATGGCCAAGCTCGCAAAGCGTGTCGCGAAGTCGCGCGAGGGGCTGGAGCCCCTGAAGCTCTACCCGCTCGACGAGGCGATCGCCCTCGTCAAGGGCCGCGCCACCGCGAAATTCGACGAGACCGTCGAGATCGCGATGAATCTCGGCGTCGACCCGCGCCATGCCGACCAGATGGTGCGCGGCGTCTGCAACCTGCCGAACGGCTCGGGCCGCACGGTCCGCGTCGCGGTCTTCGCGCGCGGCGCCAAGGCCGATGAGGCCAAGGCCGCCGGGGCCGATGTCGTCGGCGCCGAGGATCTCGTCGAGATCGTCACCTCGGGCAAGATCGAGTTCGACCGCTGCATCGCCACCCCGGACCTGATGCCGCTCGTCGGCCGCCTCGGCAAGGTGCTCGGCCCCCGCGGCCTGATGCCGAACCCGAAGGTCGGCACCGTGACGATGGATGTCGCGGGCGCCGTGAAGGCCGCCAAGGGCGGCGCGGTCGAGTTCCGCGTCGAGAAGGCTGGCATCGTGCAGGGCGGCGTCGGCAAGGCCTCGTTCGACGCGGGCAAGCTCGCCGAGAACATCCGCGCCTTCGCGGACGCGGTCGTGAAGGCGAAGCCCGCCGGCGCCAAGGGCACCTATGTCGAGAAGGTCGCGATCTCCTCGACCATGGGGCCGGGCGTGCGCGTCGACCTTTCCTCGGTCCTCGCCGGCTGATCGCCGATTCGGTGTCGTAATGATTAAGGGCCCGGCCGCGCGCCGGGCCTTTTTCGTTGCGGATGCAGAAAATTGCGCGCGATGCGGGAAAAATTGACCCGCGCCCCTTGCCGAAAGCCGCCTCGCGCACCATCTCACACGTCGGTGTCCCTGATTGGCGCGCGATTTGCTTATTTCAATTCGAAAGGGGTTGTTAATCGGCGGCCGATCGATTATCAGGGCGCCTGCATGACCAGTGTGAAGGCTATACGGGCACATCGCCTGGTTTTCCAATTTCGAGTTTCGCTCGGGTGACCGAGTGAATCATGGCCGGGAGGCAGCGGGGCGACCCGATGTCTCGTCCGGCCATGTCCTGTCCGAGATTGCTGGCGCCGAGGCCTTGAATGGCCGGCTTAATCCGCCGAAGGGTTCATCCCCTGAGGCAGCCTGCATGAGACGGGGAACGTACCGTGTTCAAGACGGCGGTTTCGTCCGTCGTTTCGGTTCGAACCTCTAGGCCCAGGGTGGGCGGCCGCGTGCCGCCGAGCTCCGGGGGACAGGCACTAGCGCCGTTCCATCCGGAGTCTCCTCAACCCGAGGGACGCGAATGGGGCGGTTTGTGCAACAGGCCTCGCTTGCGCTTTGCAAGCGGTGCCAACCGGAGAGAGCCCCGTGGATAGAGCGGCTAAAAAAGAGCTCGTCGGCACGCTGAGCGAGGTGTTCGATGCCTCCAGCGTCGTCGTCGTCGCTCACTATTCCGGCCTGACGGTTGCCCAGATGCAGAAGCTCCGCAAGGAGATGACTGCCGCCGGCGCCACCGTGAAGGTCGCGAAGAACCGCCTCGCCAAGATCGCTCTCGACGGCAAGGACGTCTCCTCCATCGCCAGCCTCCTGAAGGGCCCGACCGTCCTCTGCTACTCGCAGGACCCGGTCGCCGCTCCCAAGGTCGCGATGGCGTTCGCCAAGGACCACGACAAGTTCGTGGTGCTGGGCGGCGCCATGGGGGTGACCGCGCTGAATGCCGACGGTGTCAAGGCGCTCGCCACGATGCCGTCCCTCGACGAGCTGCGTGCGAAGCTGATCGGCCTCATCCAGGCCCCGGCTACCAAGATCGCCCAGGTCGTCAACGCGCCGGCCGCCAAGCTCGCGCGGGTGTTCAACGCCTATGCCGTCAAGGACGAAGCGGCCTGAGGCCGGACTTCGCTCTCGCATAATCGAAACGGTTCGAACCCAACGTAAAGGACTAAACCCATGTCGAAGATCGAGAAGCTCGTCGAAGAGCTGTCGACCCTGACCGTCCTCGAGGCGGCTGACCTCGCCAAGGCCCTGGAAGAGAAGTGGGGCGTCTCGGCCGCCGCCGCCGTCGCGGTTGCCGCCGGCCCGGCCGCCGGCCCGGCTGCCGCCGCCGTCGAGGAGCAGACCGAGTTCACGGTCGTTCTCGCCGCCGCCGGCGACAAGAAGATCGAGGTCATCAAGGAGGTCCGCGCGATCACCGGCCTCGGCCTCAAGGAAGCCAAGGACCTGGTCGAAGGCGCGCCGAAGCCCGTCAAGGAAGGCGTGGCCAAGGACGAGGCCGACAAGCTCAAGGCGCAGCTCGAGAAGGTCGGCGCCAAGGTCGAGCTGAAGTAATCGGGAGGCGGCCGCCTTCGCTCCGTGTGGGCGAGGGCGCTTCAAGGCCGCCATCCATCCCGGTTCGCCGGGCGAAGATCTGGAATCTGCGGGTGTCCGGCAAGGATTCCCGCAGATTCCAAAGCCGTTTCAGGGGCGCCCTCGCGAGCGCCTTTCCGGAACGGTGCTGTGAACAAGAGCCTGCTCCCTTCAAACGATTTCGTTTGAAGGGTCAAAGCAGCCTCTTCTTCTTGGAATCGATCACTGTCCTGCGTTTTGATCGAAACGATCAAAATGCAGCGTGATCGAGGAGTGCGAGGGCCAAAACCGTGGTTCGGCAGCAAGCCGCGGTCCGGCCGAAAGCGTCGCCAGCAGCCGATCGGCGCGGCGATGACAAGTACGGACGAACGAGGGAAAGATGGCTCAGACGTTCACTGGTCGCAAGCGGGTGCGCAAATTCTTCGGCAAGATCGGCGACGTCGCCGAGATGCCGAACCTGATCGAGGTTCAGAAGGCGTCCTACGACCAGTTCCTGCAGATCGACGAGCCCAAGGGCGGGCGCGACGACGACGGCCTGCAGGCGGTTTTCAAGTCCGTGTTCCCGATCTCCGACTTCGCCGGCGCGGCGATGCTGGAATTCGTGCGCTATGAGTTCGAGCAGCCGAAATACGACGTCGACGAGTGCCGCCAGCGCGGCATGACCTTCGCCGCGCCGCTCAAGGTGACGCTGCGCCTCATCGTGTTCGATGTCGATGAGGAGACC
>JBDHTH010000269.1:0-4884 GCA_039808545.1 Phreatobacteraceae bacterium
GCGGAAGATAGGGTCGAGCCGCTCCACGGTCTCCTTCGGCCCGCCGATCATCAGACAATAGCCGCGATCGAGCCCCCAGACGCCGCCCGAGGTGCCGACATCGAGATAGGCGATGCCCTTCTCGGCGAGCGCCTTGGCGCGGCGGATATCTTCCTTCCAGAAGGTGTTGCCGCCGTCGATGATCGTGTCGCCCGGCACCAGCATCGCGGCGATCGTCTCGATCGCCGCCTCGGTCGCCTCGCCGGCCGGCAGCATCACCCAGATGGTCCGCGGCAGGTCGAGCTTGCCGATCAGCGCTTCCAGCGAATCCGCCGCCACCGCGCCCTCGGCGGCCAGCGCCGCGCCGGGCTTGGGATCGCGGTCGAAGACGACCGGCGCATGGCCATGCCGCATCAGGCGCCGCGCGATATTGGCGCCCATGCGCCCGAGGCCAACCAGTCCGATCTGCATGCCGCTCGCCCTCTGCTGCCGGTAGGCGGCAGGAACAAGACGGCGCATGCGGAGTCAAGCACGGAGAACCCCCGACTTTCGACGATCGCCGCAACCGCCCCTTAACGGCCATGTCTCAACTTAGCCTCAAAATCGAGAGACGCCGATGAACAACGTCCTGCGGAAGCTGCAGCCGCTGCGCAATGCCAAGCGCGCGCTTTCCTGGCGCGTCCGCCAGCACGACATCCATGACTTCCATGCGGTCGACGTGGCGCAGAAATCGCTGATCGCGAGCTGGCGCACCGCCTACGCGGCCGGGATCGTGCTGCCCTTCGCGGATGTCGGCTTCCAGGTGCGCTCCAGCGAGGAGGAGGACGGGCTCCTGCTCTACGTCTTCACGCTCGCCGGCACGACGAACCGCGTCGCTGTGGAGATCAGCGCCCAGGACGGGCGGGCCTGCATGACGTCCAACCTGATCCTGCATCACCGCTGGGACGGCTTCCTCTATGACGGGGATCCGGTCTGGGTCGAGGCCGGGCGGCGCTTCTTCAAGGCGCATCCGGCGAGCAAGGACGATCCGCCCTTCATGGCCAGCCATTGGTTCACGGCGGCGAATGTCGAGGAGCGGCTCCTCGCCGACGGCGTGCCGGCCGAGATCGACCTTCTCTCGCTCGATGTCGACGGCATCGACCTGCATCTGTGGAAGGCGATGCATCGCGTCTCGCCACGCGTCCTCATCGCCGAGTTCAACAACGCCGTGCCGAGCGGGCTGGCGCTGACCGTGCCCGATCGCGCCGATTTCGCCTTTTCGGACAATGCGCCGGGCCAGGAGCTCTTCCGCTCCGCGAGCCTTGCGGCCTATGTCGCGGTCAGCCGCCCGCGGGGCTACCGGCTGGTGGCGGTCAACCGGCGCGGCTACAACGCCGTCTTCCTGCGCGAGGATGTCGGTGCCGACATCTTCCCCGAGATCTCCGCGAGCGTCATCGACGCCCTGCCCTTCGTGCAGAAGATGCGCGCCGCGCATTGGCCCGCCATCCGGGACCTGCCCTGGGAGAAGGTCGCGTGAATTAACGAGCGGTTAACCATGCACCCGGCAGAAATTGCCGGGGCGCCGGCCCTTCGCCGGGCGCCGTCTGGGGCATGGCATGAGCGATGTGAGCGCCGCGAAGGAAGGCCGGCACCTGCCGAGCCTGCGCGACATCGGCGCGATGCTCCAGCGGAGCGACATCCTGATGGCGCTCGGCGTGATGACGATCATCGTCATCCTGATCGTGCCCGTCCCCCCGCTCCTGCTCGACCTGCTGCTCGCCGTCTCGATCATCCTGTCGGTGCTGATCCTGATGACGGCGCTGTTCATCCACGGCCCGCTCGAATTCTCCGCCTTCCCGACCGTGCTGCTGGTTGCGACCATGCTGCGGCTGGCGCTGAACCTCGCCTCCACGCGCCTGATCCTCGCCAAGGGCCATGAGGGAACGAACGCCGCCGGCCATGTCATCGAGGCGTTCGGCAACTTCGTGATGTCGGGCAATTTCGTGATCGGGATCATCGTCTTCTCGATCCTGGTCATCGTGAACTTCATCGTCATCACCAAGGGCTCGGGCCGCATCGCCGAGGTCGCGGCCAGATTCACCCTCGACGCCATGCCGGGCAAGCAGATGGCGATCGACGCCGATCTCTCGGCGGGCCTGATCGACGAGAAGGAAGCGCGTCAGCGCCGCCGCACGCTGGAGGACGAGGCGAGCTTCTTCGGCGCCATGGACGGTGCCTCCAAATTCGTGAAGGGCGACGCGGTCGCAGGGCTGCTCATCACCGCGATCAACATCGTCGGCGGCCTGATCATCGGCGTCGCCCAGATGGGGATCTCGCTGCGCGAGGCCGCCACCAGCTACACGATCCTGACGGTCGGCGACGGGCTGGTCACGCAGATCCCGGCGCTGATCGTCTCGACCGCCGCAGGCTTCCTCGTCTCGAAGGCGGGCGTCGCGGGCGCGGCCGACAAGGCGCTTTCGAGCCAGCTCACCGGCTACCCGAAGGCGCTCGGCCTGTCGGCCGCCGTGATGGGCGCCATGGCATTCCTGCCCGGCATCCCCTTCATTCCCTTCGCGACCCTCGGCGCGGTGGCGGGCTATCTCGCCTTCAAGCTCGACCGCACCCATCGGCAGAAGGCGGCGGTCGCCACCGCAGAGACCGAGGCGGCCGCTCCGGCCCCCGCCGAGGAGCCGATCGCCACCGCGCTGAAGATCGACGACCTGAAGATCGAGATCGGCTACGGCCTGCTCGGCCTCGTCAACGGCGCAGACGGCGCCGACCGGCTGACCGACCAGATCAAGGCGCTGAGACGCACCATGGCGGCCGAGCTCGGCTTCGTCATGCCCTCGGTGCGCATCCTCGACAACGTCCAGCTCGAGGCGAATTCCTATGTGGTTCGCGTCAAGGAGGTTGAGGCCGGCACCGGCCAGATCTTCCCGAACCAGTACATGGTTCTCGACCCGGCCGGCGGGCAGGTCGACCTGCCGGGCCTGCGCACGGTGGAGCCGACCTTCGGCCTGCCCGCCACCTGGATCGACGCGAGCCTGAAGGAAGAGGCGAGCGTGCGCGGCTACACGGTGGTCGACGCCGCCACCGTGATCTCGACCCATCTGACCGAGATCCTGAAATCGAACATCGCCGACCTTCTCTCCTATGCCGAGGTCGCCAAGCTCCTGAAGGAGCTGCCGAAGGAGCAGGCCGACCTCGTCAAGGACATCGTGCCGAGCCAGATCTCGATCTCGGGCGTGCAGCGCGTGCTGCAGATCCTGCTCGCCGAGCGCGTCTCGATCCGCGACCTCGGCACCATCCTGGAGGGGATCGCCGAGGCCGTGGCCATCACCCGCTCGGCGCAAGGCATCGCCGAGCATGTGCGCGCGCGCCTCGCCCGCCAGCTCTGCGCGCAATACGCTTCCCCGGCCGGCCACCTGCCGCTCGTCGTCCTGTCGGCGCAATGGGAGCAGGCCTTCGCCGACGCGATCATCGGCACCGGCGAGGAGCGCCAGCTCGCCATGCAGCCTTCCAAGCTGTCGGAATTCATCGCGCTGGTGCGCGACCGCTTCGAAGAGGCGGCGCGGGTCGGCGAGTTCCCGGTGCTGCTGACAAGCCCCGGCATCCGCGTCTTCGTCCGCCAGATCGTCGAGCGCTTCCGCGCCCAGACGCCCGTGATGGCGCAATCCGAGATCCACCCGCGCGCCCGGCTGAAGACGCTCTCGGCGATCTGAGATCAGCTCCGCGCCGCGATCCAGGCAGCCGTATCGGCTCGCTGCTGGGCCGGCAGGCTGCTTTCCAGCGTGCCGAGAAGGTCGGACAGCCGGACGCCGGCGAGCGTCTCACGCCATGCCCGGTCCGCCTCCCACATCACCCGCGCGATGCCGCAGGGTTTGTCGTCGCAATATCCGGCCGGGCGGCACGGATTGTTCTTCCGGATCTCGGTGCACAGGAAGCTCGGCCCCTTGCCCTCGACCGCCTCGACGACGTCGAGGAAGGTGATCGCCTCGGGCGCGCGCGCCAGCCGATAGCCGCCCGATGGGCCGAGCGTGCTCTCCACCAGCCCGGCCTGCGATACCGCTTGCAGCGCCTTCGACAGGTATTCCTTCGGCACGCCGTGGAATTCCGCGAGCGTCTTGGTCGCCAGGTAGCGGCCGGCGGGCAGGCCGGCCAGCAGAATGCAGCAATGCAGCGCCCATTCGACCTGGCTTTTCAGCCGCATCAGCCGAGGCCCGCTTTGTCGAGCCCGTATTCGGCATCCTTCGAGCCCGGCACGCCCGCGAAGGCGATATTGAGCCGGTTCCAGCCGTTGATCGCCATGACCGCGAATGTCAGGTCGACGATTTCCTGTTCGCTCAACTCGGCACGCGCCTCCGCGTACAGCGCATCCGCCACGCCATGCGGCGGCAACTCGGTCAGCGCCTCGGTCCATGCGAGGGCCGCGCGCTCCCGCGCATTGAACAGCGGCGATTCGCGCCAGATCGTCAAATGATGCAGACGCAGCTCGCGTTCCCCATCGATCTTCGCCTCTTTCGCATGCATGTCCACGCAGAAGGCGCAGCCGTTCATCTGCGACGCGCGGAGCATCACGAGATGCCGCAGCTCCTTCTCGATGCTGCCGTCCTGCAAGGACTGGCTGAACGCGAAATATTTCGCCATGAGTTTCGGTGAGACGCGCCCGAAATCCAAACGCTGTGACATGAGACCACCCTCTCAAATGCACCAGGGATAAATAAGGATATTAAATATCCTTGAGGATAGATAATATCCTCAACCTCGTTGTCAACCGCCCTGTCCTCGCCGCGCGGAACGACTAGGATGCCGAATAGGATTCGCACTTTCCGAGCCTTGTTCCTGCACGATCCGGGGCTTTCGCATGAGCATCGATACGGCCGGCCATCCGGCCCTGCCTGACGGCTACAGCCCCGTGTCGCCGGG
>JBDHTH010000270.1:0-4884 GCA_039808545.1 Phreatobacteraceae bacterium
CACGGGCGCCTGCTGGGCGGGGGCGGGAGCCTGGGCGATCGCGGTCGGCACCGGGCGGCGGCGGCGCGGCGCGGCCGGGGCGGGCGTTGCGGCCTCCGCCTCGTCGCCCTCGTCGCCGCCGAAGCCGAAGAGCTTGGCGAGGAAGTTCGGGCTGCGCGTCGAGGGGATGATGCGGCCGTTGTCGTCGACCTGGGTGGCGCCCGGATTGGTGGCCAGCAGATAGCGGCTCGGATTGACCTTGCCGTTGCGCTGGAGCTCGGCCAGCGCCAGCTCGAAGCCGGGCATCGGATGGCCGTCGGCCGGGATATGGACGGTCTTGCCGTCCGGGAAGACGCGGGCGAGCTGGTCGCGCGACATGCGCGGCCACATGCGCACGCTGCCGACGTCGATATGCACGAAGGGCGTGTTGGCGGTCGGGTAGAAGCCGACGCCGCCGCGCTGGAGGCGCAGGCCGACCTCGCGCAGCTTGGAGGTCGGAACGCCCGGAATGTAGAAATCCATCGCCTTGCCGAGCATGTGCTGGCTGTGCTTGGCGACGCCGCGGCTGCGGCTTCTCAGCATCGAGTTGGTGGCGGGCGAGCGGTAGGCCGAGACGACGACGATCGGCGCGGTCGCGCCCGCATAGCGATAGACTTCCCAGACCGTGTCGAAGAGCTCCGGCGCCATGGCGATCGGCTCTTCGCGGCGCCAGTCGCGCAGGAACCAGTTCAGCTTCTTCAGCGCCTCGGCGTCATATTGGCCGTTGCGCTTGAACGTAATCGTGATGTCTTCGTTGGTATGGGAATGGTGCAGCGAAATCGTGCGGGTGTCGCCGTTCGCCACCGCCGTCTGCAGCCCCGTCGACGCCGCGAGGAGCGCTCCCATCGCGGCGGCGCCGGTCAGCATCGGGCGCAAAAAGCGACGGGCAAAGGTCAACTTACCGTAAGTCTGCACGAGCGACACGCCGAATTGGTTAGCGGAAGGCCCCACGCGCCCAAGGCAGGTCCCAGGCGCAACATGTAAAACAGAGTCTCAACGGAAGAGATTAATACCAGCTTACGCCGACCGGACTCGCAAGCTGGCGCCCCCGATCACGGCCGCGTTATCAACACGGATCGTGGCAAAATTTGGCACGGTTCGTCAATCCGGCCCGAATTTCCGGTCTAGCGGCAGATTTTCGGGCATCGAGCCATGCGAAAACGCCATAACCCGGCGCCGAGCGCGCCGGGGCGTTCCGCTCAGCCGTTGAGGCCGAGGGCTGCCTTCAGCCGCGCATTGTGACCGTAGAGGTCGGCGCGGTTCTGCAAGGTGCCGGCATCGTCCACGAAGCTCGTGAAATAGACGAGATGCACGGGAATCGAGCCTTTCAGGTCGATCCGCCGCTCGGCGCCGCCGAACAGGCGCTGGAGACGCCGGCCGTCCCAACCGTCGCCAGGGCTGCCGAGATCGAAGACGACATCGGCGAATTTCAGCGGCTCGTACACGCGCACGCAGCCATGGCTGAAGGCGCGGTAGTCGCGCAGGAACAGCGACCGCGATGGGGTGTCATGGAGATAGACCGCATGCTGGTTCGGGAACATGAACTTCATGCGGCCGAGCGCGTTGCGCTCGCCCGGCGGCTGGCGGACGCCGTATTTGGCGGGGTTGGCGGTCGACCAGTCGACCGTCGAGGGGTCGATCACCCGCGTGCGGCCGTTGACATATGCGGTGACCTCATAGCCGCGCCGCGTGAAATATGTCGGATCCTTGGCGGCGACGCCGACCATCTCCTTGCGGATGATCGATTGCGGCACGTGCCAGGAGGGGTTCACGACCACGAACTGCACGGCGTTCGAGAAGACCGGGGTCTGGTTCTCGGGCTTGCCGACGACGACGCGCGTCGTGTGGACCTGCTCGTCGCCCTTCATCACGCGGAGCGTGAAATCCGGGATGTTGACCATGATGTAGCGCTGGCCGAGCTCGCGCGGCAGCCAGCGCCAGCGCTCCATGTTGGCGACGATGTCGGCCTCGGCGGAGGCGCCGGAGGCGCGGTTCAGCGCGGCCGTGAGGTTGGGCGTCAGGATGCCGGTCGCCTTGGCGCCGATCTCGCGCTGGAAGGCCTTGAGCGCATCCACGGTGGCGGCGTCGAATATCTCGGGATCGGCGTCGGCCGGCGCCTCGATGCGGAAGCGGGCCCGCAGCTCGGCGACGCGCGGATCCTTGCGGCCCGGCCGCAGGATCGGGCCGGAGGAGATGCGGACCGGCATGTCGGTCTTGGCGCGCGTCTCGGAGAGCAGCTTGCGCAGCGCCCTGTAGCCTTCATGCGGCGGGTTGTAGGCCTCCAGGGTCGCGCCGGCATCGGTCGCGATCAAGATGGCGGCGAGCACCGCGTCGGGCTCCGGCGCCTCGCGCTTCACGGTGATCAGGCGGCTGATGGAGGCGGGGTCGACCCGGCCGATCTGGGCGTGGCGCGCATAGAGCGCGACGGCGGCCGAAAGCTGCACCTCGGCCGCCGCCAACTCGTCGGCGGTGGCGGGCGTCTTGGCGCCGAGATCGGCGCGCGGCGCCTTGTAGGCGGTCGGGTCGAGCCCGTCCTCGGCGGCACGGGCGAGGCGCGCGATCACGGCGCGGGCGCGCTCGTTCAGCACCTTGCCGTCGGTCCAGACCGACATGTTCTGGCGGGCGGAGTAGAATTCCGTGATGCTCGGCGCATCGCGGCGGGTCTCGGCGCGCGGATCGGTGGCAAGCGCCGCGAGGCGGGCGCGGATCGCCTCGCGCAGCGCGGTATCGGCCGCCATGCGGGCCGCTTCCTCGGCGATGCGCTTGGCCTCGTCAGCCTGCCGCTGGGCCTCGGCCGCCTTAGCCTCGGCTTCCTTCTTCGCCTGCGCGTCCTTCTCGGCCTCGGCCTGGCGCTGCGCCTCGAGCGCCTTCTTCGCTTCGGCTTCCTTGGCCTCGGCCTCCTTCGCCCTGGCCTCTGCCTCGCGCCTGGCCTCCTCGGCCTTGGCCTCGGCTTCCTTGCGGGTTTCGGCTTCCTTGCGAGCCGCGTCCTCGCCCGGCTGGACGGTTTCGGCCGTGTTCTTGCGGAGCTGCGCGTCGAGCGGCGCGAAATCGGCGGCGGTCGGCGGCGGCGGCAGGGTCGTGTCGGGGGCCGGCATCAGCTTCAGGATATCGGCGGCCGGCGGCTCGGCGGCGGTCTGGGCATGCAGCGCGACCGGGCTGAGGATCGCGGCGCCGAGCAGGAGCGCGGCGAGGCGATCGATCGGCAATCCACGGCGAACGTTCATCTTGAGGCTCCAGAGGCGATACTGAGCACGCGGTGGGCACGGCCGATCTTCTCGACCACTGCAACGGGTTTTAGTCGCGCAAATCAACTCACCGGTTCGTGTTCGACGTTGAAAAATCTGAGGTGTAACGGCGCCGCAACGGTTTTGGCTTGCGGCCGCCGCATCTAGTCTTCGCTCGCCACCTCCGCGTCGAGGCCGAGATCCTTCAAACGGCGATAGAGGGTCGAGCGGCCGATGCCGAGCCGGCGCGCGACCTGCGACATCTGGCCGCGGTAGTGGCGGATCGCGAAACGAATGGTCTCGCGCTCGATCGTCTCCAGCGGCACGACCTCGCCGTCGCCGCCGACGAGGTCGAGGGCAGGGCCGGTCGATATCGATGCGGGCTCGGCCGAGATGCGCGGCGCCTCCAGGATGACGGGGAGGGGCGCGGGCTCCGGTATCGCGACCGGCGGCGAGGCCGGCAGGCGGCTCGAGGCTGCGATCAGATGCGGGAACTCGGCGACGCTCAGCTCGTCGCCCTCGGCGAGGACCACGGCGCGGAAGATGGCGTTCTCAAGCTGGCGGACATTGCCGGGCCAGGGGAAGGCGCCGAGCAGCGCCATCGCCTCGGATGAGACCGCGCGGATGCGCTTGCCCTCCTCGGCGGCGAAGCGCGCCACGAACAGGCGGACGAGATCGGCGATGTCCTCGCGGCGCTCGCGCAGCGGCGGCAGCGAGACCGGATAGACATGCAGGCGGTAGAACAGGTCCTCGCGGAAGGCGCCCTCGCGGACCATGTCGAGCATGGAGCGGTTGGTCGCTGAGATCAGGCGGAAATCGGTGCGGATGGCGCGCCGTCCGCCGACCGGGTCGACCTCGCCGGTCTGGAGCGCGCGCAAGAGCTTCACCTGGATGTCGGGCGGCAGCTCGCCGACCTCGTCGAGGAACAGCGTGCCGCCGTCCGCCTCCACGAATTTGCCTGTATGCTTCTCGGTGGCGCCCGTGAAGGCGCCCTTCTCGTGGCCGAACAGGATCGATTCCACAAGATTGAGGGGGATTGCGCCGCAATTCACCGCCACGAAGGGCCGCCCCTTGCGGTCGCTCGATCCATGGATGGCGCGGGCCAGCATCTCCTTGCCGACGCCCGATTCGCCCTCGATCAGAACCGGGATGTTGGAGGTCGCGGCCTTCTCGGCGACGCGCAGCACCGGCACCATGCGCGGGCTCTTGGAGACGAGATCCTTGAAGGTGAGTCGGCCCTCGCCCTTGCGCTTCATGCGCTTGATCTCGTCGGTCAGCGCCTCGGCCGCCAGCGCGTTGCGCAGCGAGACCTGCAGGCGCTCCAGCCCGACCGGCTTGACGACGAAATCGCTGGCGCCCGCCTTCATCGCCGAGATGACGACGTCGATGCCGCCATGGGCGGTCTGCACGATGACGGGCATCGCATAGCCCCGCTCGCGCATCTTGCCGAGCACGCCCATGCCGTCGAGATCCGGCATCACGAGGTCGAGGATGACGAGATCGGGCGGCGCCTCGGCCGCGAGCGCGGCGAGCGCGGCCTCGCCGCCGTCGACGACCTTCGCCTCGTAGCCGAGGCGGCGGACCATCGCCTCGAGAAGGCGCCGCTGGACCGGATCGTCATCCACGACGAGGATCGTTTCCG
>JBDHTH010000271.1:0-4882 GCA_039808545.1 Phreatobacteraceae bacterium
CCGAACGCGACCGTGAAGATCGACCTCGCGACCGGCCGGGTCGAGGCCGCGACCACGGCGGAGGCCGGCGCGCTGGTCGCGGCGATCGAGAAGGGCGGCTACGGCGCCCAGGTGGCGGCGACCAGATGACCGAAGCCGCCGCGAATCGCGCAGCCGCTCCCGGCTGGCGAATCGCGGCCCGCGTTGACCAAACTTCGTAAAATTTCCGTGCGCCCCTGGGCAGGTCGGAACAATTTGACGTATCTAATGTTCGTGCGGTCGACATCGTAAGGGCAGGAAGCGGCGCGCTTCCGACGCGCGCGGGCATTTCTGTCGCGTGAATGACACTTGGGCTCTGTGAAGTGGCGGCTGGCATGTGAATTGGCCGTGTTCGCTCTTGCGCCGCCGGATTCGGGCCGCGAGAAGGGCCCGGCGGAGCGGGCGCTCCGTGGAAGGCGCAAGCAGGTGACTGGCCCGGTGGCGGGCCGCGTTCGGAGGGTGTCATGTTCGGCGTTCGGCTTCAGGCGGTCGGCGGTCTCCTTGTCGTCCTGATAAGCTGCGGCGCGGCCGACGCCCAGGTCGACGACCGCTATGCGACCCAGCCCAAGACCTATCGCGCGCCAGCGCCCCGCGCCCCGGCGCCCGCCGCCGCGCCGCGCGGCTTCTTCAACCCCTTCGCGGCGCTGACCACGCCGACTTCCCGCACCCTGACGATCCCCCAGCCCGGCACACCCGGCGCGCCGCAGGTGCTGCCCGACGGCACGATCGCCAATCCACCCGGCGCGACCTCGAAATCGCCCGGCGGCACCCGGCCGGGCGGCACCATCGCGTATTGCGTGCGCACTTGCGACGGCTACTTCTTCCCGCTGAATTCGGCGCGGCAGGACCGCGCCTCGCTGGAGGAGCAGTGCTCGCAGCTCTGCCCACAGGCCTCCACCGACGTCTACGTCTCCTACAGCACCGAGATGGACCAGGCGGTCGGCCCGCGCGGCACGCTCTACGGGCGCACGAAATTCGCGTTCCTGTTCCGAGACAAGCGCGTCGACAACTGCACCTGCGGCAATATCTCGAGCCGCGCCTTCGAGATCCTGGAGAATGACGAGACGCTCCGGAAGGGCGATCTCATCGTGATGGAGGCCGGCACGCAGCCGGTCGCCTATCAGCCGACCTCGCGGTTCCGCCAGATGGTCGCGGCCCGCATCCGCGGCGAGCGGATCGCCGGGCTCGCGCCGCAGCGCGGCTTCAAGCCCGCGCCGAAGAAGCGCGGCAAGGACGTCGCCGAGCTTCCCGAATTGCCGCCGCCGGGTCCCGGCGCGCCGCTGTCGCTGACCGTGACGCCGAGCCACGACCTGCAGCTCGGCACCGCCGAGGCGCCGCGCAAGATTCCGGGCGCGAATTTCTATCCGGACGCGCCGGACCTGCCGAACGCCGCCCCCAAGAACTGAGCCGGCAAGAACTGAGCCGGGCGGTTCCCAAACAAGAAGGGCGCCCAATCGCTTGGGCGCCCCTTGTTATGTCAGGCTTCCGCGTGACGTCAGGCGACGGCCTGGATCGTCCGGCCGAGCTTCTCGAACAATTCGCCGATCTGCGCTTCCGAGATGACCAGCGGCGGCGTCACCGCCAGCGTATCGCCGGTCATGCGCACCATCAGCCCCTCCTCGTGGAAGGCGTGCTCCATCGCCTGGAAGCCGCGCTTGCCGACCCCGTCGGCCGACGGCGCGAGATCGACGGCGGCGACGAGACCGACCGTGCGGATGTCGACGACATGCGGCAAGCCCTTCAGGCTCATCGCGGCCTCGCCCCACTGCTTCTCGAGCCCCTTGGTGCGCTCGAACAGCCCTTCCTCGCGATAGAGGTCGAGGGTCGCCAGGCCCGCCGCGCAGGCGATCGGATGCGCCGAATAGGTGTAGCCGTGGAACAGCTCGATCACATGCTCGGGCCCATGCATGAAGGCGTCGTGGATCTCCTTGCGGACGATCACGCCGCCCATCGGGGCGGCGCCCGAGGTCACGCCCTTCGCAAACGTGATCATGTCCGGGATGACGCCGTAGCGCTCGGCCGCGAAGGCCGTGCCGAGGCGGCCGAAGCCGGTGATGACCTCGTCGAAGATCAAGAGGATGCCGTTCTCGTCGCAGATCCGGCGCAGGCGCTGCAGATAGCCCTTCGGCGCCGGCAGCACGCCGGTCGAGCCCGCCATCGGCTCCACGATCACGGCCGCGATCGTGGAGGCGTCGTGCAGCGTGATGATGCGCTTCAGGTCGTCGGCGAAATGCGCGCCGTATTCCGGCTCGCCGATCGAGAAGGCCTGCCGGTCGCGGTCATAGGTGGAGGGCAGGTGGTCGACGCCCGCCAGGAGCGAGCCGAAGAACTTGCGGTTCGAGACGATGCCGCCGACCGAGATGCCGCCGAAGCCGACGCCGTGATAGCCGCGCTCGCGGCCGATCAGGCGCGTCTTCGAGCCCTTGCCCGTGATGTTCCAGTAGGCGAGCGCGATCTTCAGCGCCGTGTCGACCGCCTCCGAGCCCGAATTGGTGAAGAAGACGTGGTCGAGATCGGCCGGCGCCAGGTTGGCGATGCGGGTCGCGAGGTCGAACGCCTTGGTATGGGCGAACTGGAAGTTCGGCGCGAAGTCGAGCTCGGCCGCCTGGTCCTGGATCGCCTTCACGATCGGATCGCGGTTGTGGCCGGCATTGGAGCACCACAGCCCCGCCGTGCCGTCCATGATCGGCCGGCCCTCGGGCGTGTAGTAGTGCATGTCCTTGGCGCGGACGACGAGGCGCGGATTCTTCTTGAACGCGCGATTCGCCGTGAACGGCATCCAGAACGACGACAGGTCGTTCGGCACGGCGGTCGGCGTCGCGTCGCGACGGAGGGGGGTCGGCTGCGCCATCGGCGGCTCCAAAGGCAGGGGTGATGCGGGACCGCGATCCTACAGCGTGTTTGGGATAGCGCCTATGGCCGCGCCGTCTAGAATATGATCCAGCCTTAACCACGGCCAGGCGGGTAATTTGTTTACCATGATCGGCCATGCTGCTCGCGTCCGGGAATGGATGGGCGGAGCAGCGTTTTGGCACATGCGAATGCGATGTCTGCGGTTCGTGTTCTGGTCTGGGGCGGGGCGCCCTCCACGCGCCGCCTGGCGGTGCAGACGGCGGGCCGCGACGGCATTGGCGAATGCGTCCTCTATGAGCCCGGGAATTCCGCCGCGCCGGGCCTGCGCGACCTTCTGAGCGGCGTCGACGCGGCCCTCGTCTCGATCGACGAGGACGAGAGCGGGCCGGGCGTCGCCGGCATCGAGCGGCTGCGGGCCGAGGGCTTCTCCGGCATCATCGTCGCGACGACGGCGCGCGGCTCGATCGCGCTCGCCACCGAGGCGATGCGGCGCGGCGCCGACGACGTCCTGCCGAAGCCCTTCGCGCGCGAGGCGATGGCCCGCCGCCTGACCATGCCGCGCCCCGCCGCCGGCCCGGCGCCGCAGCCGGCCCCGGCAGCGCAGGCCGCCGATTTCGAGACCTTCATCGGCCGTTCCGAGGCGATGCGCGCCGTCTACGACGCCATCGCCCGCGTCGCCCCCTCCAGGGCGCCGGTCTTCATCACGGGCGAGAGCGGCACCGGCAAGGAACTGGCCGCCGAGGCGATCCACGCCCGCTCGGGGCGCGAGGGCAAGCCCTTCGTGGCGCTCAATTGCGGCGCCATGCCGAAGGACCTGATCGAGGCCGAGATCTTCGGCGCGGCGCGCGGCGCCTTCACGGGCGCGGTCGAGGATCGCGCCGGCGCCGCCGAGCAGGCCGATGGCGGCACGCTGTTCCTCGACGAGATCGGCGAGATGGAACTCGGCCTGCAGGCCAAGCTCCTGCGCTTCGTGCAGACCGGCACCGTCCGCCGGGTCGGCGAGGGCCGGCTGCGCAAGGTCGATGTCCGGATCGTCTGCGCGACGAACCGCGACCCGGCCGCCGAGGTGAAGGCGGGCCGCTTCCGCGAGGACCTGTTCTACCGGCTCTGGGTGCTGCCGATCCATCTGCCGCGCCTCGCCGAGCGCGAGGGCGACGTGCTGCGTCTCGCCGAGCATTTCCTGCTGCGCTTCTCGGCCGAGGAGAAGCGTCGCTTCCGGGCGATCGCGCCGGCCGCCGCCAGCCTGCTCGCAGCCCATGCCTGGCCCGGCAATGTCCGCGAGCTGGAAAACTTGATCCGCCGCATCGTCGTGCTGGAGGATCGCGCGACGCTCGACGCCGACCTCCTTGCCGAGCTCGCGCCGGCCGGCGACCGCGCCCCCGCCGCGATTCTGCCCTTCGGCCCGCGCCCCGTCCTGGAAACCGGGCCGGACCTCGGCATCGAGCCGTTCCACGTCCAGGAGCAGCGCATCATCGAGACGGCGCTCGCCCGCTGCGGCGGCAACACGGCGCGCGCCGCCGCAGCGCTCGGCCTCAGCCCCTCGACCATCTACCGCAAGCGCCAGGCCTGGCTGCCGCAGGGTGCCGCCTGATCAGCGCCTGGCACGGAAGAACTCGACCAGCAGCCGCGACGCCTCGCTCTCGCCGATGCCGGAATAGACCTCCGGCGCGTGATGGCAGGTCGGCTGCGTGAAGAAGCGGGCGCCCGATTCCACCGCGCCGCCCTTAGGATCCGCCGCCCCGTAATAAAGACGCCGGATGCGCGCGAAGGAGATCGCGGCCGCGCACATCGCGCACGGCTCGAGCGTAACGTAGAGGTCGCAGCCGGTCAGCCGCTCGGCCCCGAGCAGGGCCGCGGCGCGCCGGATCACCAGCATCTCGGCATGGGCGGTCGGATCGTTGCCGGCCCGCGTCTCGTTGCCGGCCGCCGCGACTACGGCGCCGTCGCGGACCAGCACCGCGCCGATCGGCACCTCGCCGCGTGCCGCCGCCTTTCGGGCCTCCTCCAGCGC
>JBDHTH010000272.1:0-4875 GCA_039808545.1 Phreatobacteraceae bacterium
GGCCGCGCCGTCGCCGCGCCGGACGGTCAAGCTTCCCCATCCCGACCGCCTCTACTGGCCGGACGAGGGTATCACCAAGGAGGGGCTCGCCGACTACTACGCCGAGGTCTGGCGCCATATCGCGCCCCATATCGTCGGGCGGCCGCTCGCGCTGCTGCGCTGCCCGAACGGCATCGCGGGCGAGAAATTCTTCCAGAAGCACGCCTGGAAGGGCCTCAACCCGAACATCGCGCTCATCGCCGATCCGAAGGCGCCGGCCGGCGAGCCGCTGATCAGCATCAACGATCTGGACGGGCTCATGGGGCTGGTGCAATCGGCCGTCCTGGAGATCCATCCCTGGGGCGTGACGGTCGCCGATTGGGAGCGGCCCGACATGATCGTCATGGACCTCGATCCCGGCGAGGGCGTTCCCTGGCAAGCGGTGATCGATGCCGCGCAGGAGGTCCGGCAGCGCCTGACGGATGCCGGCCTCGCCGCCTTCGTCAAGACATCGGGTGGCAAGGGCCTGCATGTCGTCGCGCCCCTGAAGCCGAAGGCCGACTGGGCGGCGGTCAAGGCCTTCACCAAGGGGCTCGCCGATGCAATGGCGGCGGATAGTCCCGACCGCTTCGTCTCGACGATCACCAAGTCGAAACGCCAGGGCAAGATCCTGGTCGACTACCTGCGCAATCAGCGCGGATCGACGGCGGTGGCAGCCTATTCGACCCGCGCCCGGCCCGGCGCGCCGGTTTCGGCGCCGCTGTCCTGGGAGGAAGTCGGGCCGGCCATCGGCCCCGCCTATTTCACCGTGGAGACCATGCCGACGCGGCTGGCGGCGCTTTCCCGCGATCCCTGGGACGGCTTGCGCACCGCGGCCGTTCCGCTCGAACCCGCACGGCGCCGGCCGAAGAAAGCCGCGTAGAACAAGCGAGGTGGATGCTCGATTGCTTGAATAAATGCGATAAAGCAATAACTTAGATCGTTTTCCTTTCTCATTACATCAAAATGGAAAGCGCTCCAACCCTGCCGCTCTCCCATGAGCCAGAGCAGGTCGAGCGGCATTTTACCGTCGCCGGGTCTTGCCCTCGGCTGCGATGCTTTTCCTCAGCGCATCCATGATGCTCACCACGTTGCCCTGCGGCGCGGGCGGCTCGGCTTTCGCCCTGGCGGGGCGCCGGCGCCCCTTCTTCTTGGCCGCGATGATATCGAGCAGCTTCGCCTGCACCGGATCGCCGACCATGTCGGGATTCCAAGTCGTCGTGCGATCCTCGATCAGTTTGGTCGCAAGCTTCATCAGATCGGGCTCGATCTTGCGGCCGCCGCCGATCCCGCCGAAGTAATCCTTCTGGTCCCGCACCTCGTCGCCGTAGCGAAGCGTCCAGAGCACGATTCCCTTGTCGCGCGGCTCGAGCATCACGGCGCGTTCGCGGCGATAGAGGACCAGGCGCGAGATGCCCACCGTTCCGGTCGACGCCATGGCGTCGCGGATCACCGAGAAGGCTTCCTCGCCGACTTGGTCGTCCGGCACGAGGTAATGCGGCTTGTCGTACCAGATCCACTCGATCGTGTCGGAGGGCACGAACATCTCGATGTCGATCGTGCGGGTGCTTTCGAGGGCGACGGCCTCCAGCTCCTCGTCCTCGAGGAGCACATACTCGTCCTCGCCGCGCGGATAGCCCTTGACTTCATCGTCCTCGTCGACCGGCTTGCCGCTGACCGCGTCGACATACTGGCTGACCACGCGGTTGCCGGTCCTGGCGTCGAGGGTGTGGAAACGGACCTTCTCGCCCTCCCCTGTCGCCGGCGACATGGCGACCGGACAGGTGACGAGCGACAGCTTGAGATAGCCTTTCCAGAACGAGCGCGGCGCCATGCTGAATCCTCAGGATGGAAGGTAACGCCGCTTGCACCGTCCGCGTTCCCAAGAGCCGGAAAGGCCCCTAGCCCGCCTATGCCGCCGGCAGCACACTGGCTTTGCAGATATCGTTGCGCGGCGGCCGAGCGGGCGTCCTTCGCCCCCGCACCCGTCTCAATTAGTTTTATCGTCCGGATGGCCGATGTCGCAGAACCAGCCTCCGAGATATCTGACGGCAGCCGCTTTCGGATCGGGCACCGGCGTCCGCGCCTCCACCGCCTCGCGGAACGGCTCGGAGCTGTCCTGCGGACGGTAGCCGAGATGGTTGGCGCCGCTGTTGTCGACCGTCTTCACCTTGTTGTCCGAGAGCCCGAACGAGATCGTATGGCCGACGCGCGGCGCCGTCAGCGACGCCTCCACCAGACGGACGCAATCCGCAAACGACAGGTACGACCACAGCATGCGCCGGTCGGCCGGCTCGGGAAACGAGGAGAAGATGCGCAGGCACACGCTCTCGATGCCGAACTTGTCCCAATAGAGCCGGCTGAGGCTCTCCACGAAGTTCTTCGACACGCCGTAGAGCGTGTCCGGGCGCACCGGCGCATCGACGCCGATCTGCGCATCGACCTCGTGATAGCCGATCGCATGCACCGAGGAGGCGTAGACCACGCGCTTGGCGCCATGTTTCCGCGCCCCTTCGTAGATGTGATAGGAGCCGCGGATATTGGCATCGAGAATGGTCTGCCAGGCCGATTCCACCGCCGCGCCGCCGAAATGGACGATGGCGTCGCAATCCTTCGTGGCGGCGATCGTGGCGTCCATGTCGGCGAGGTCGAAGATCGCTTCCTCCTCATGCCCGGCGAGGTCGTCGATCGGCTTGCGGGCGGCAAGACGGATGCGGCCCGCGAGCGGCGCGAGGCCCTTGCGCAGCTCCGAGCCGAGACGGCCGGCCGCGCCGGTGATCAGGATACGTTCGTAACGGGGCATGATTCACTCCACCTCGGCCACGGCCGCCTTGATGCGGCGGATCGCCTCGGACAGGACGTCCTCGCTCGTGGCCGTCGAAATACGGAAATAGGGCGAAAGGCCGTAGGCGACGCCGGGCACCGACGCCACCCTGCCCTCGTTCAGCAAGTAGGCGACGACGGCCGCGTCGTCCTCCAGCACGGCGCCGGCCGGCGTCCTGCGGCCGATCAGGCCGGCGCAGCCGATATAGGCGTAGAACGCGCCCTCGGGCGGCAAGAGCGTCAGCCCGTTGATCTGCCGGATGCCGTCGACGACGAGGTCGCGACGCGCCTCGAAGGCCCGGCGGAAGCGGCCGACCTCCTCCTGCGGGCCGTTCAGCGCCGCGACGGTGGCGGCCTGCGCGATCGAGCAGACCGAGGTGCAGGACTGGCTCTGGATCGTCGCCATCGCCTTGACGAGCGGCGCCGGCCCGGCCGCGTAGCCGACGCGCCAGCCAGTCATCGCATAGGATTTGGAGACGCCGTTGACGATCAGGGTTCGATCCTTCAGCTCCGGGCAGGCGCGGCCGAAGGAGACGAATTCGCGCCCGTCGAACAGGATGTGCTCGTAGATCTCATCCGAGAGGACGAGGACCTGCGGAAATTTCCGCAGCACCGCGCCCAGCGCCTTCAGATCGGCCTCGGAATAGACCGCACCCGACGGGTTGCCCGGCATGTTGAGGAACAGCCATTTGGTGCGCGGCGTGATCGCACGCTCCAGCAGCTCCGGGGTCAGCCGGAAGCCGGTCGCCTCGGGGCATTCGACGATCACCGGCGTGCCGCCGAGAAGCTTCACCATCTCGGGATAGGACACGAAATAGGGCGCCGGCAGGATCGCCTCGTCGCCGGGCTCCAGCGTCGCCATCAGGGCGTTGAAGATGACCTGCTTCGCGCCGTTGGCGACCACGATGTCGTCAGCCGTGTAGTCGAGACCGTTCTCGCGGCGGAGCTTGTCGGCGATCGCCTGGCGCACGGCCGGCGTGCCCGGCGCGGCCGTGTAGAGCGTATCCCCGGCCCGCGCCGCCGCGAAGGCCGCCTCCACGATATGCGGCGGCGTCGGAAAGTCCGGCTCGCCGAGGCCGAGATCGATGACGTCGATGCCCTTGGCGCGAAGCACCTTGGCGGCCTGCGATGCCGCCATCGAGGCGGAGGGCTTGACCGCCGAAAGCCGGGCGGAAATGTAGCTCATGTCGGGCTCTCCACAACATATCCTCTCAGTCGATCCTCGTCCCCGGCCTCAGGCGCGCGCCGCGTCGGATCGCCGTAGCCGCCGCCGCCCGGCAGTTCCAGCACGAGCCGGCGGCCGGCCGGCACATGCTGCCAGCCCTTGGGGCGCATCACCGTGCCGTCGTCGAGCCGCACCGCGCCCGCCTTGCCGTTCGCGCCGCCGTTGCGGCCGCGCGCGGGGTGGTTGACGCGGTCGAACATCGCCGAGAAGTCGAATTCATGCCCCTCGATCGGCGCGATCTCGATGACCTGGCCGAGGCCGCCGCGGAATTCGCCGTCGCCGCCCGAGCCGGGCCGCAATTCCTTGCGCCAGACGACGATCGGGCCCGTATGCTCGGTCGCCTCGATCGGCATGGTGTGGACGCCGGAGGGAAAGGCCGTGGCGGACAGTCCGTCGGATTCGGGACGCGCGCCCATGCCGCCCGAGTTGAACATCAGCACCTCGGCGCGGCGGCCGGTCTCACCCGCCGCCGGGCGCACCGATATGTGGATGTTCCACAGCGCCCCAGCGCCCTCGGCCTGGATCCGGCCGGGCATCGCCTTGGCGATCGCGCCGAGCACGAGGTCCGGCACCATGTGGCCGAAGATGTGCCTGAGCGCCACCGGCGCGGGGCGCACCGCGTTGAGGATGTTGACCGGCGACTTGACCGTGAAGAAGGCGAGCGATGCCGCGTTGTTCGGGATGTCGGGCGCCACCACGCATTTCAGCGCATAGCAGGCGTAAGCCTTGCTATAGATGATCGGGCAGTTGATGCCCCAGCGGCTCATCGGGTCCGTGCCGGCGAAATCGACCTCGACATGGTCGTCGCG
>JBDHTH010000273.1:0-4869 GCA_039808545.1 Phreatobacteraceae bacterium
AGGCCCTGCGCCAGGGCCGCGACGAGCGCGCCATAGGGCGTCGCCTGCTCGACCGCCCGCCCGTCGATGAACCGCATGCTCGTCTCCCGTCAGCCGATATGGAAGCCGGCGCCGATCGCGTCGCCCGGCTCGTGCTCGAAGACCGCCTCGCCGCAATAATGCGCCTCGCCCGCGACCCTGACCGAGACGGTGGCGCGCCCCGCCATCGCGCCGGCCCGGATCGCCGCCCCCGTGAAGAGCGCGCCCGTCAGGCTCTCGAAGCTGCGCATCTCGCTTAAACCCGCCTCGCCGCGCGCCACCATCGCGGCCATCCGCGCGGTCACGCCCGAGCCGGTCGGGCTGCGATCGACCTGCCGGCCCGCGAAGATGCAGATGTTGCGCGAGGGCGCCGCCTTGCCGTCGCCGCCATCCGTGACGATCGTGCCGTAGATAAAGCTCAGATCGGCATCCTCCGGATGCACCGCCACGCCGGTCGCCGCGACCGCCTGCGCGACCGCTTCGCCCGCATCGACGATCGCCCGAAGCGGGCTTTGCCGGATGTCGAGCCCGAGCCGCGCATCGCTCACCAGCGCGTAGAACGCGCCGCCATAGGCGACATCCACCACCACCTCGCCGAGCCCCGGCACCGTCACGGAGAGATCGCGCGCAGCCAGGAAGGACGGCACGCTCTCGAACGACACCGCGCCGGCGCGCCCGTCCTTCACCGCGACGCTCGCCTCGACGAGCCCGCAGGGGCATTCGATCCTGACCACCGTCACCGGCTCGCTCGCCGCCACGAGGCCGCGATCCACCGCGTAGCGGCCGAGCGCGATCACGGCATGGCCGCACATCGTCGAATAGCCCTCATTGTGCATGAACAGCACCGCGAGGTCGGCGCCCGGAAGGCTCGGCCGCACCAGCCAGGCGCCGTACATGTCGGCATGGCCGCGCGGCTCGAACATCAGCAGCCGCCGCACATGGTCGAGCCGGTCGCGCGCGTCGCGCCGCTTGGCGAGGATGTCGGCGCCCGTCACCTCCGGCGCGCCCGACACGACGATGCGCACGGGCTCGCCGCCCGTGTGCATCTCGACCGTCCGGATGGCCGTCATGGGCGTCAGGCGGGCCGTGTCGCGACCATCGCGGGCCGCTCGTTGAAGCGCTTGTACCAGGCCGCCAGATTGGGGCGCTTGCCGAACCAGTCCGTGTCCTTGAAGCGGAATTCCAGGTAGCCGATCGCGCAGGCGATCGCCAGCGTGCCGATATCGTAGCGGTCGCCGTATTCGGCCGCCTGCGCCTCGACGATGTCGAGGCCGTTGTCGATCTTGGCGATCTGGCCGGCCAGCCATTCGGGCCAGCGCAGCGCCTCGGGCCGCAGGAAGCCCTCGTAGCGGGCGAGCAGGGCGGCATCGAGCATGCCGTCGCCGAGCGCCTGGTCGATCAGCGCCCGGAAGCGGGCCGGCCCCGAGACCGGGAAGAAGCGCGTGTCGCCCGCCAGGCCACAGAGATACTCCGCGATGACGCGGCTGTCATAGACGGACTGCCCCTCGTCCGTGACGAGGGTCGGGATCTTGGTCAGCGGATTGGCGGCACGCAGGGAAGGCTCGCCCGCCACCGGCGAGGTCGCCATCGTTACGATCTCGACGCGGTCCAAGAGGCCGAGCTCGCGCGTCAGGACCATGATCTTGCGGGCATAGGGAGAGGCGGGCGAGTAGAAGAGTTTCATGACTGGCTCGATTGACTGTCTGTCTTGGCTGATCTTGGCGGCGACGAAGGGGGGAAGCGCCCGTTGACGCCACGCTAGGGGAGCCGATTACCGCATCGGATGCAACAGTTTCATGCCGATCACCGCGGCCGTGCATCGGGATCGAAGATGCCCTGCGGATCGACCACCACCTCCATCGCGTCGCGCCGCGCCGGCGCGATCAGCGCCAGCCGGTGGCCCCGCGCCAGCATGACGGCGAGATCGGTCGGCGCCGAGATCCCGACGAACAGCCCGCCGCCGGCCCGGAGCACCTTGGTCACGAGCTCGACCGAGACGCGGCTCGTGGTGATGAAGAACCCCTCGGCGGCATCGATGCCCGCCCGCGCCAGCGCCTCGACCAGCTTGTCCATGGCGTTGTGCCGCCCGACATCCTCGCGCACCGCCACGAGCGCGCCGTCGGCCCGCGCGAAACCGGCGGCGTGCACCGCGCCGGTCAAGCGGTTGAGCTGCTGTTCATTCTGCAACCGCTCCAGCGCCGCGAAGACGGAAGGCGCCGCGACCGCGCCGATCGGCGGCGCCTGCGGCAGCTCGGGCAGCGCCGCCTCCAGCGCCGTAACCCCGCAGATGCCGCAGCTCGACGAACCCGTGATGGCGCGGCGCTGCGTAAGCACGCGCTCCATCCGCGCCTCGGGGATCGCAATGTCGAGCAGCACGCCCGGATCGAGCGGATGAGTGCGCAGATCCGCGATCTCGCCGGCCCGCGCCACGATGCCCTCGCCGAGCGCGAAGCCGACGGCGAAATCCTCCAGATCGGCCGGCGTCGCCATCATCACGGCATGCGCGACGCCGTTGAAGCTGATCGAGATCGGCCGCTCGGCCGCGAGGCGCCGCGTATCGGCGCGCGGCGCCTGGCGGGCATCCGCCGCCACGCGCCAGGTATCGACCGTCGTCAACAATGGCGGCATCGGCGGAGCATCTTCCGCCGCGCCGAGCCCGATCTCGTCCGGTTGAGCGCCCATTCCCGCGAGCAATCCCCAATTCGCCCGGCGGCGCAAGGGGCGGCGCGTCGTGCCTGTCGCGCGCCTGACGCCGATTGCCCGCACGGTGCCGTTCCGCGATGATGCGCGTTGAGGGGGAGCTCGGCTTCGATGAGCACGTATTTCGGCGACATGCTGACGACCATCGCGGATCGCGGCCGGGCGCTCCTGGAGCGCGCCGGCGCCGAGTTCACGCGCGAGCGCCGGCCGCGCGCCGCAGGCCAGGTCGACGACATCGTCGCGCGCTGCGAGGCGCTGCTGTCGGGGCGGGGCGAGGCCTCTGGCGTGGCGCGCGCCGCCGACGTGCTCGCCCGCTACAAGGACCTCGCCGAACCGGTCCGCATCGCGATCTTCGAGGCTCTGCTGGAGCGCTTCGGGCCCGACCGCGCCAAGCTCGACGCCGCCATCACGCGCTATCGCCAGAGCGGCAGCGAGGCCGACGCGGCCGCCATCGCACGCCCCGCCGAGCCGCGCCGGCAGGAGCTGTTCCGCCGCCTCAACCAGGCGCCGGGCGGCACCGCCGCGCTCGTCGCGATGCGCGCCGACCTCCTCCAGGCGCTGAAGCGTCGCCCCGAGCTGAAGCCGGTCGACGACGATATCGGCCATCTCCTGTCGTCCTGGTTCAATCGCGGCTTCCTGGTGATCCGCCGCATCGACTGGGCGAGCCCCGCGACGGTCCTGGAGAACATCATCCGCTACGAGGCGGTCCATCCGATCGCCAATTTCGAGGCGCTGCGCGACCGGCTCGACCCGGCCGACCGCCGGCTCTACGCGTTCTTTCATCCGCGCCTCGTCGACGACCCGCTGATCTTCGTCGAGGTGGCGCTCACCACCGCGATCCCGAGCGCCATCGCGCCGCTCCTGACCGCCAAGCGCACGATCGTGAAGCCACAGGAGGCGACCACCGCCGTCTTCTATTCGATCTCCAACACCCAGCGCGGGCTGGCGGGCGTCTCGTTCGGCCATTTCCTGATCAAGCAGGTGGTGGAGGAGCTGAAGCGCGACCTGCCGCATCTGTCGACCTTCGTGACGCTCTCGCCGCTTCCCGGCTTCGCGGCCTGGCTCGCGGCCGAGCGCAAGGCCGAGGCGCCCGAGATTCTGACGCCAGAGGAGATCAAAAGCCTCGCGATCCTCGACGGCGAAAGCGCTCCCGATCCCGCCGCCATCGAGGCGCTGAGCCCGCTCCTTGCCCAATGCGCCGCCCACTATCTGCTGCGCGTCAAGGACCGGAACGGCCGCCCGCGCGACCCGGTCGCCCGCTTCCATCTCGGCAACGGCGCGCGGCTCGAGCGCATCAACCCGGCCGGCGATCTCAGCGCCAAGGGCCTGCGCGAGGCGGCCGGCGTGATGGTCAACTACCTCTACGACCTGGACGCCATCGAGGAGAACCACGAGGCTTTCGCGGAGCAGGGCACGATCGCGGCCTCGAACGCCGTCCGCAAGCTGCTGCGCAAGCCGAACGCCGCCGGCGCGCGGCTGCCCATCGAGACCGCGAACGCCACCGCGCCCGCCCGCCGGCTCTGAACCCCCAGAATATAATCGCCAACCCCAAGGAAATTCATCGATGGCATCGTCAAAGCTCAGGATCGGCGTGCTCGGCGCCGCCAATATCGCGCGCGCCTTCTGCGCCGGCGTCGCGCCGTCGGAGACGGTCGTCGCGGCGGCGATCGCCAGCCGGACGCCTGAGAAGGCGAAGGCCTTCGCGGAGGAGGTGGGCGTCACGCGCTGGCATGGCAGCTACGAGGCGATGCTGGCCGATCCCGATATCGAGGCGGTCTATATCCCGCTGCCCAACAGCCTGCATGGCGAATGGGCGATCCGCGCCGCCGAGGCCGGCAAGCACGTGCTCTGCGAGAAGCCGCTCGCCATGACGGGCGCCGAGGCGCGCGCCATGTTCGCGGCCGCCGACCGGCACGGCGTCGCGCTTCGCGAAGCCTATCCATATCTCGCCAGCCACCAAACCGCGATGCTGCGCGCCTGGCTCGCCGAGAAGGCGGTCGGGCGTCTGACGCTGATCCGCTCCACCTTCGGCGTCTATTTCGACAAGCCCGACAATATCCGCATGAGCCCGACCCTCGGCGGCGGCGCGCTGCTCGATGCCGGCTCCTATTCGGTCAGCTTCGCGCGCATCGCGGCGGGCGAGCAGCCGGT
>JBDHTH010000274.1:0-4865 GCA_039808545.1 Phreatobacteraceae bacterium
GTCGAACGAGGTCGTGGCGCCGACATAGCGGATGCGGCCCGCCGCCTTCAGATCGCGCAGCGTCGCGAGCTGGTTGGTAATGTCGCGCAGATTGTGGACCGCCAGCATGTCAATCTTCGCGACCTTCAGCCGCTTGAAGGACTGCTCGATCTGCTCGGCGCCCGCAGCCTTGTTGTCGGCGCCGACCTTGGTGCAGACGAAGAGCTTGTCGCGGATGCCGAGCTCGGCAACCAGTTCCCCGACGATCGCCTCGGCCTCGCCATAGCTCGGCGCGGAATCGACGATTCTCAGCCCGCTTTCGGCAAGGCGCGCGAGCGTTTCCTTTAGCTGCTGGCGATCGGCCGGGGAGTCGATCCTTTCGTAGCGGCGCGCCGTGCCGAGGCCGATGATCGGCACCATCTCGCCGGTCGCCGGAATGGGCTTTTGCAGGAGCGGTGCGCCTTGCGCGCCGGCCGCGCCCGGCAGCAGGCTCGCGGCCGAGACCGCCGCCGCGCCGGCGAGGATGCCGCGCCGGGAGAAACGCGCCGCGCCTACCCCCTTCGTATCCGACGGTTCGGTCGACGACATGGCGAAGGCCCTCCCGGAATGCTGCCGCGCCGCGATGCGCGCCGGCATGGTGCCGTCAAACCGGCCGAACGGCCAGTTCGGCGCGGCACACAAGATTGCGAGGCGGCAGGTGGCGTCGGCTTATTGCCGCGCCAGCACCAGGACCGGCTTGCCGTCGGCGTCGAGCAGAATCAGCTTGCCGCGCGGCGCATCGATGCGCCAGGCGCGCGCCGCGCCGAGCGCCGCGATGAACTTACCCTCCTGGTCCATCGCCGCCGGCACGCAGAGCATGTAGGTGGTCGCTATGGGACCGAACTTGATCGCCGGCCCGGCGATCTCGGCCCGCCCCATGATCCGGTTGCAGCCGCCGGAGCCGCTCACCTTGCCGTCCGGATCGATCACCAGGACGCTCTGGAGCCGGTCGATGACGCCGGCCCCGCCGATATCCTCGGCGAGCCAGCGGCCCGCCGGCCCCTCCTGCCTCTCCTCCGGTGGGCCGCCTGCCCGCTGAACGAGAATCTCCACCCGGCCAGCCTCGCCGGGCGGAAGCGGATTGTCGGCCGGCGAGGCGAACCAGAGCTTGCCGTTCACCAGGATGCGGGCGCGCAGCGCGTAAGCGTGCCTGGAATCGAGCCGGCGATCGTCGAACGACAGGCGGTAGCGGAACGGCGCCTGCGTGCGCGCCCGGAAGGTGGTGCGGGCAACCGTCATGGGCGCGCCCTGCCGCGAGACATCGACGAGCGTCACCTCGATCATCGCGGCGCCCGGCAGCGCGATGCGCTCGCGATAGGTCACCTCGCCCTCCACCACCCGCTTCGCCGCAATGGCGGTCGTCGGCAGGATCACGGCGAGGAGAAGCGCGAAGACGATTCGCCAAAGAGTCCGAATGGCCATGGGCATGCGACCTCGGTATCGGCGGCGCGAGGCGCCGCGAGGATGAAGACTGTCCGTTCCGACCTCCGAGGCGCGCCCCGATGTCGACCGGATTTCGGCACAGGATATATCGACGCGAGGCCCGGCGCCTATCCGGCGAGGTCAGGCATATGCTCTTGATCTTGTCGCGGGCGCGGCGTCCATAAATGCGACCATCGGCCAGCCGGAGAGCAAGCCATGCGCCTCGTCCATATCCTCATAGGCCTATCGCTCGGCCTGCCGATCCCTGCTGTTGCGGCGCCGGACACCACGCCGCGGACGGGCACCATCGGCAAGGGCGGCACCTTCGCCTGCATAAGCTGGGCCGCGTGGCACGAATTCACGCTGGCCTCGCTGACCGCCAGGGGAGCGCGCTACGGCAAGGCCTGCCCGATCCGCCTGAAGGCCGGCCAGAGGGTGGAGATCGTGGAAGAGGATGCGGGCGGCGGCGCGACCGCCGTGAAGGCTCGCGGCAAGACCTGGTATGTCGATGCCGCGAAGGTCGAAGCTGAGGCGGAGCGCCCCTAAAGCAACGCGGGCTTTATTCTGCCCGCGAAACCGCCCGCGAAAATTGAGACGACGCAGGCAAACCTTAGAGCCGTATGGTCGGAGTGGCAGGATTTGAACCTGCGACCCCCTCGTCCCGAACGAGGTGCGCTACCGGACTGCGCTACACTCCGACGTGCCGGTGAAAGCCGGACTTTCCGGTGATGCCGAAGGGCGCCAGGCGCCGACGGCGGAGCCGATATAGCGGCTCGGTCGCCGTTCCGCAACGGCGAAATCGCGCTTGGCTCAATTCGGCACGAGCGCCAGCCCGCGCTCGCCGAAGCTGAGCGAAACCGGCGTGCCGGCGGGCCATTGGTGGATTGCCGGCTGCTCGACCACGAAGAGCGGGCCGAGCGTGGTATCGATCGTGTATTCGGTCTGCTTGCCGAGATAAGCGACCTTGGCGACGGTGCCCTGCACCGCGCCGGGCTGCGGATCGGGGTTGACGCGGATCGCCTCAGGCCGGATCGCGACCTTGGCCGGGCCGGGCCGGGCCTGGCGCGCCGGAATATCGGCGACCGCCTCGGCGAGGCGGATGCGGGCGCGATCGCCCTCCACCGCCTCCACCACCGCATCGACGAGGTTGGCGTCGCCGATGAAGTCGGCGACGAAGATGTTCGAGGGCTGCTCATAGAGCTCGCGCGGCGTGCCCATCTGGGCGATCCTGGCGTTCGACATGACGATGATCCGGTCGGAGACGGCCAGCGCCTCCTCCTGGTCATGCGTCACATAGGCGACCGTCAGGTTCAGCGATTTCTGCAATTCGCGGATGTCCTCGCGCACCCGGCGCCGCAGCTTGGCGTCGAGGTTGGAGAGCGGCTCGTCGAACAGCAGCACCTGCGGCTCCAGCACCAGGGCGCGCGCCACCGCGACGCGCTGCTGCTGGCCGCCCGAGAGCTCGGAGGGCATGCGGCCGTCGAGGCCCTTCAGGCCGACCAGATCCAGCTTCTCGAGCGCCTGGGCGCGTGCATCGGCCTTGGAGGCGCCCTTCACGGTCGGCCCGTATGCGACGTTGTCGAGCACGCTCATATGCGGGAACAGCGCGTAGGACTGGAACACCATCGAGACGTCGCGGTCGGCGGCCGAGAGCTTGGTCACGTCACGGCCGCCGATGACGATGGAGCCTTCCGTGGCGATCTCGAGGCCGGCGATCAGGCGCAGCGTGGTGGTCTTGCCGCAGCCCGAGGGGCCGAGCAGCGTGACGAGCGTTCCGGGCTCGATCGTGAAATTGACGTCGTCGACCGCCGTCACGGCGCCGTAGCGCTTGGAGACGGAGCGGAACTCGACGGAGGCAGGGCCGGACTTCGCCATATCGATTCCTTCACAATGAAATTCGGAACAACGACTCCAGCATCATTTCGGCAGGCTGCCGACTTCCTTCTCCCAGCGCTCCACGATGCGCTTGCGCTCGGCGCTCTGGCCGTATTTCGCGAAATCGTACGAGATCAGCTTGATGTCCTCCAGCTTCGGCGCCTCGGGCGGCGGGGTGGCGCCGCGATTGGAGGGCACCTGGAAGGATTTGGCGGTCTTGGCGATGTTCTGCGCCTCGACCGAGAGCGACCAATCGTACCATTTCTTGGCGTTGTCGAGATTCTTGGCGCCCTTGATGATCGACATGGCGCCGATCTCGTAGCCGGTGCCCTCGCAGGGCGGCACCGCCTTGAGCGGCGCGCCGTGCACCGCCTCGGCGACCGCGTCATGCAGGAAGATGATGCCGACCGTGGTCTCGCCCTGCGCCGCGTTCCTGACCGGGGCCGGCCCCGAGCGGGTATATTGGTTGACGTTGGCGTGCAGGGCCTTGAGGTAGTCGAACGCCTTGTCCTCGCCCATGAGCTGGATGAAGGTCGCGAGCGCCGTATAGGCGGTGCCCGAGGAGGCGGGGTTGGAGATCTGCACCTCGCCCTTGAATTCCGGCTTCACGAGATCGGCCCAGCATTTCGGCTCGGGCAGCTTCTTCTGCTTCAACAGCTCGGTGTTGTAGGTGAAGCCGAGCGCGCCCGCATAGATGCCCACGGTGCGGCCCTTGGTGTCGGTCCAGGGGCGCTTGGCCCAGTCGTTGAGCTCGCCCATCAGCGGCGATGTGTAAGGCTCGGTCAACTCGGCCTCGGCGGCGGCGAAATGCGGGTCGGTGGTGCCGCCCCACCAGATGTCGGCGCGCGGATTGTCCTTCTCGGCGCGGATCTGGGCGATCGTCTCGCCCGAGCCCTTCACGGTCATGATCACCTTGATGCCGGTCTTGCGCTCGAAGGCCTGGCTCGCGGCGGTGCACCACTCGTTGAGCACGCTGCAATAAAGGACGAGCTGGCCCTGCGCGGCGGCGCGCTCGGGCGCGGCCGCCAGCAGCAGCGGCACGGCCAGAAGCGTCGGAAGCCATTTCGACATGGTGATGCTCCTCAAGAAAGAACCATGCGGGCGGCCGCTCAGCGCGGCGCGCCCGCGATCTCGGTTTCCCAGCGCCTGATCAGCCGGGTGCGGGTTTCGTTCGAGCCGTATTTGGCGAAGTCGTAGTCGATCAGCTTCACGTCCTCGAGGCGTGGCGTGCCCTTCGGCAGCGGCGCGTCGACATGGGAGGGGATCTGCGGCGAGCGATTCGGCGCGCCGAGCGCCTGGGCGGCCGGGGTCAGCGCGAACTCGTAAAACTTCTTCGCGGCGTCCGGGTTCTTGGCGCCCTTGATGATCGACATTGAGCCGATCTCATAGCCGGTGCCCTCGCAGGGTGCGACGGTCGCGACCGGAAAGCCGCTCGCGAGCTCCGGGATGATCGCGAACATCCAGGTGACGGCCGTGACGCTCTCGCCCGTCGCGACGTTGCGCATCGGCGCGGCGCCGGAGCGCGGATACTGGTTGATGTTGGCGTGCAG
>JBDHTH010000275.1:0-4852 GCA_039808545.1 Phreatobacteraceae bacterium
GATGTCGAGGAGTTCGTGGCGCGCATCGCGCGCTTCCTCAACGTCCCGGCCGAGGAGCTGAGCTTCACGGCCGAGCCGAAGATCGACGGGTTGTCGGCCTCGCTCCGCTACGAGAAGGGCCGGCTCGTCACGGGTGCGACGCGCGGCGACGGCGAGGTCGGCGAGAACGTCACCCGCAACCTGGAGACGCTCGGCGACATCCCGAAGCGCCTTGCCGGACACGCGCCGGAGGTCTGCGAGATCCGCGGCGAGGTCTATCTCGGCCATGAGGATTTCGCGGCGATCAACGCGGCCCAGCAGGCGGCCGGCAAGCCGCTCTTCGCCAATCCGCGCAACGCGGCGGCCGGCTCGCTGCGCCAGCTCGACGTGTCGATCACCGCCTCGCGGCCGCTGCGCTTCTTCGCCTATGCCTGGGGCGAGATGAGCGCGCTGCCGGCCGAGACGCAGCTCGGCATGATCGCGGCGCTCAAGGGCTTCGGCTTCAAGACCAATCCGCTGACGGTGCTCTGCCGCTCGGCAACCGAGATGATCGCGCATTACCATGCGATCGAGGCTGAGCGCGCCAGCCTCGGCTACGACATCGACGGCGTCGTCTACAAGCTCGACCGGCTCGACTGGCAGCGCCGGCTCGGCTTCGTGTCGCGCAGCCCGCGCTGGGCGATCGCTCATAAATTCGCGGCCGAGAAGGCCACGACCGTGATCGAGGCGATCGACATCCAGGTCGGGCGCACCGGCGCGCTCACCCCGGTCGCCAAGCTGAAGCCGGTGACGGTGGGCGGGGTCGTGGTCTCGAACGCGACGCTGCACAACGAGGACGAGATCCGCCGCAAGGACATCCGGATCGGCGATACCGTGACGGTGCAGCGGGCCGGCGACGTCATCCCGCAGGTGCTGGGCTTCGTGGAGGCGATGCGTCCCGACAGCGCCGAGCCCTACCAGTTCCCGACCGTCTGCCCGGCCTGCGGCAGTCATGCGGTGCGCGAGATGAACCCGCGCACGGGCCGGGAGGACGCGGTGCGCCGCTGCACCGGCGGCCTGATCTGCCCGGCGCAGGCCGTGGAGCGGCTGAAGCATTTCGTCTCGCGCGACGCGCTCGATATCGAGGGGCTGGGCGACCAGTATTGCGAGCTGTTCTTCGCCGAGGGGCTGGTCCGGCAGCCGGCCGATATCTTCACGCTTCGCGGCAAGCCGGACGCCGTCAGGGCGGCGCTGTTCAAGTACCGCGAAATGCTCGCGCAGGAGCGCGAGGCGACCTCCGGCAAGGCGCGCAAGAAGGTCCTGACCGAGGAGGAGCGGCAGTTCGCCGGCGTCGACAAGCTGTTCGCGGCGATCGAGGACAGGCGCCGCGTCGCCCTCAACCGGCTGATCTTCGGGCTCGGCATCCGCCATATCGGCGAGGCCAACGCCAAGCTGCTGGCGCGCCATTACGGCAGCATGGAAGCGCTGTGCGACGCGATGGAGAAGGCCGGCGAGGGGGAGGAGAGCGAGGCTTATCGCGAACTGCTCTCGATCGACGGCGTCGGCGGGGTGGTCGCCGAGGCGCTGATCGATTTCTTCGGCGAGCCGCATAACCGCGAGGCCGTGGCGGCGCTCCTGGCCGAGGTCACGCCCGAGGCGATGGAGGCGGTCGCGGCGCAATCGGAGTTCAGCGGCAAGACGGTGGTCTTCACCGGCTCGCTCGAGAAGATGACCCGCGACGAGGCCAAGGCCATGGCGGAGCGGCTCGGCGCCAAGGTCGCGGGCTCGGTCTCCAAGAAGACCGATTTCGTGGTGGCGGGGCCGGGCGCCGGCTCCAAGCTCGACAAGGCCCGCGAGCTCGGCGTCGCGATCCTCGACGAGGATGAATGGCTGAAGCGGGCGGCCGTCGAATAGAGCTTTTTCGGAATTATCGCTCGGTCGGCGGCGGGAATCTCGGCTTCGCGCTGAGGAAGGCCAGCGCGATCAGCGAGGCGATGCCGAGGCCCAGCGTGATCACGGCCATCGGCATCGCATTCGTCGCGCCTTCGAGCGCGTGGCCGACCCATTGCGAGGCGATGGCGCCGATCGTCATCTGCACGAAGCCCATGATGCCGGACGCCGAGCCCGCCAGGCGCGGGTCGACCGAAACCGCGCCCGCTATGGCGTTCGGCAGGAGCAGGCCGTTGCCGAATGCGATGACGAGCTGGGGAACGAACAGCGCCGCCGGGTGCAGGCCCCAGGCGAAGAATGCGGGGACGAACATCGTCAGCGCGCCGAAGACGCCGATGACCGTGCCGTAGCGGACCAGCGGATCGATGCCGAGCCGCGGCGCATAGCGCGAGGAGAAGAAATTGCCGGCCATGTAGCCGATCGCCGCAATCGCGGACCACAGGCCGTACTCGGTTGAAGAGCGCCCCATGATGGTGATCACGGCGTGCGGGGCGCCGCCGAGAAACGCGAAGAACATGCTGCCGCCGAGCGAGGCGCCGAGCAGGTAGCCGAGGAAGCTGCGGCGCTTCATCAGCGCCATCGCGCCGCGCAGGAGATTGCCCTGGCGGGCGAGATCGGCGGCGGCGTCGCTGCGCGTCTCGGGCAGGTCGATCCAGATCCAGACGAGGGCGATCGCCGCCAGAACCGCCACGAACACGAAGATCGCCTGCCAGCCGAGCGTCGTGTCGAGCACGCCGCCGATGGTCGGCGCCAGCATCGGCGCGACCACCAGCGCCATCGTCACGAGGCCGATCATCGCGGCGGCGCGGTCGCGCGAATAGAGGTCGCGGATGATGGCGCGGCCGATCACCAGGCCGGCCGAGGCGCCGAGCGCCTGGCTGGTGCGGGCCACGATCACCCAGCCGATCGAATGCGCGAAGGCGCCCGCGACGCTCGCGAGCACGGTCAGCGCCATGGCGCCGATCAGCACCGGGCGCCGGCCGAGGCGGTCGGCGAGCGGGCCGAGGCAGAGCTGGGAGATCGCCATGCCGAGCAGATAGAGCGTCAGCGTGAGCTGCGCCGTGCCGGCATCGGTCGCGAAAGTGTGCACGAGGCCTGGAATGGCCGGCATCAGGATGTTGAGGGTCAGCGGGCCGACCGTGCCCATCATCACCAGAAGGACGATGAAGCGCCGGCTCGGCGACGTCCCGTCCGAAGGGGTGGCTGTCATCGGCCGAGAGGCTCCGTCGCGGTCTCGAGCCAGGCGCGCTCGGCGGGCGGCAGGAGGGGGCCGAGCGCCGCGCGCGTGCGGGCGTGATAGGCGTCGAGCCAGGCGGTCTCGTCCGCGTCGAGCAGGGCGCGGTCGATGGCGCGGCGGTCGATCGGCGCCAGCGTCACGGTCTCGAAGGACATCATCGGCCGCTCGCCGCCCGCGACCGGGGCGGGCTCGCGCACCAGGACCAGGTTCTCGATGCGGATGCCGTAGGCGCCGGCCTTGTAGTAGCCGGGCTCGTTGGAGAGCAGCATGCCGGGCTCGAGCGGCACCGTGCCGGCCTTGGAGAGGCGCGCCGGCCCCTCATGCACCGACAGATAGGCGCCGACGCCGTGGCCGGTGCCGTGATCGAAGTCGAGCCCGGCGCGCCAGAGCGGCTGGCGGGCGAGCGCGTCGATCTGCGAGCCCGGCGTGCCCTTCGGAAAGAGCGCGCGGGCGACCGCGATATGGCCCTTGAGCACGCGCGTGAAGCGGTCGCGCATCTCGGCCGAGACCGCGCCGATCGCGATGGTGCGGGTGACGTCCGTGGTGCCGTCCTCGAACTGCGCGCCGGAATCGAGCAGGAAGAACTCGCCCGGCTGGACCTTGCGGTCGGTCGGGCGGGTGACGCGATAATGCACGATCGCGCCGTTCGGCCCCGAGCCCGAGATGGTCGGGAAGGAGACGTCGACCGCGCCGGCGGCGCGGCGGAAATGCTCCAGCGCTTCCACGGCCTCGATCTCGGTCGCGCCCTTCGGGGCCGCCTGATCGAACCAGGCGAGGAAGCGGACGAGCGCCGCGCCGTCCGTCACATGGGCGCGGCGGATGCCGTCGATCTCGGCGGCGTTCTTGCGCGCCTTCATCAGCGCGATCGGGCTGCGGCCGCGCGGTGCCTTGCCGCCGGCGGCTTCCGCCGCGCGCACCAGCCGGGCCGGCGCCGTGTCGTCGTCGAAGGCGAGCGTTTGCCCAAGCGCGGCGCGGTCCGCGATGCGCTTCGTCAATTGCTCCGGATGCTCGATCTCGGCCGTCTCGGCGAGCCGGTCGCGCACCGCGTTGCTGAGCTTGGCGGGGGCGAGGAACAGCTCGGGGCGGCCCGTCGCCGGCACCAGCGCGAAGCCGAGCGGCAGCGGCGTATGCGCGACGTCCCGGCCGCGGATGTTGAACAGCCAGGCGAGGTCGTGCGGATCCGTGACGACGAAGGCGTCGGCGCGCGTCTTGGCGAGCTCGGCCTGGACGCGCGCGATCTTGGCGCTCGCGGCCTCGCCGGCGCGCGCCTCGTCGCGGAACGACACCGCGCCGGCCGGCGGGGCGGGGCGGTTGGCCCAGAAGGTGTCGAAGATATCGTCCTCGACGAGGACGAGCGCGGCATCGCGGGCCTCCAGCGCCTTGCCGAGGCGGTCGGCGCCGGCCGCCGTGACCAGCCAGGAATCGACGCCGATCTTGTCGCCGGCCGCGACCTTGCCGGGCAGCCAGGTCTCGGGGCGCTCCTCGGGATAGTCGCGGATCTGGAAGATCGCCGTATCGACCTGGGCGGCAGCCTGCAGCGTGTAGCGCCCGTCGACGAAGAGCGCCGCATCTTCCTTCAGCACGACCGCGATGCCGGCCGAGCCGGAAAAGCCCGTCAGATAGCGCAGCCGCTCGGCGCGGGGCGGCAGGTACTCGTTCTGGTGCTCGTCGGCATGCGGCACGACGTAGCCGGCTAGCCCGCGCCGC
>JBDHTH010000276.1:0-4802 GCA_039808545.1 Phreatobacteraceae bacterium
GCACGATCGAGGATGCGGTCGAGAAGGGCCGTCGCCTCGCGGCGGAAGCGGCCTGAGCGGGTTCTGAGAAAAGAAGGCGGATCCGATGGCCACTTTCCATTTCGAGCTCGTCTCACCCGAGAAGCTGGTCTTCTCGGGCGAGGTGGAACACGTCGTTGTTCCCGGCTCCGAGGGTGAGTTCGGCGTTCTGGCCGGCCATGCGCCGGTGATCGCCATGCTGAAGCCGGGCATCCTCCGGGTGATCGGCGGCTCGGCCGGCGAGACGCGGCTGTTCGTGCGCGGCGGCTTCGCCGAGGCCGGCCCGACCGGCCTGACGGTGCTCGCCGAGGAGGCGGTTCCGGTCGCCGAGCTCGACACCGCGAAGATCGACGCCGCGATCAAGGACGCGGAAGAAGACGTCGCGGACGCCAAGGACGATGCCGGCAAGGCGGCCGCCGCGATGCGGCTCAACCAGTTGCGCGACGTCAAGACGGTGCTCGCGCAGTCCAGCACCGTGCATTGATGTCCGGCGATCGGCCGTTTCGCCGGCCGGGACGATGATGATGCCGCGTCGTACACCCTTTGCTCTAATGGTCGCCGCCACCGCGTTCCTCGCGCTGGCGGCGCCTTCTTTTGCGATCACGGGCGGGTTCGTCAGCCGCGATCCGCACGGGGTGCGCGACGTCACGGTGGCGATCACGGACGGGCCGATCCTATGCACCGGCACGCTGATCGCCGAGACGCTGGTGCTGACGGCGGCGCATTGCCTCGACGGCCCCGGCGAGGCGCGCATCTACGGGCTGCTGCCGGACGGGCGCTACGAGGAGCGCACGGTCGCGGCCGCGATGCGCCATCCGCTCTACAAGCCGCTCGGCGGCGAGCGGGCGCGGCTGACCATGGACAAATGGCCGATCGACATTGCGGTCATCCGCCTCAACCGGCCGATGAACGCGCCGTTCCGGCCGGCCGAGCTGGTGCGGGGCGGCTATCAGTTCCTGCCCGGCACGCCGATGCGCGCGGCCGGGTTCGGAGTCGAATCCTCGCTCCCCTCGAAGGATCGCAGCGATCCGAGCGAGCTGCCGCCGCTGCGCGAGGTGGCGCTGGTGGTCGGCGAGGCCGAGATGGAGCGCATCCCGGTGCTGCGGCTCGTCGCCGGCAGCCCCGACAAGATCGAGCTCGGCCGCAGCGTCTGCAAGGGCGATTCCGGCGGGCCGATCTTCCTCGGCGACGCGGTGAGCCGCACCCTGGCGGCGGTCGCGGTCGGCGCCACGCCGGTCCGCCCGGTGCGCGGGCGCAAGCAGGCCGATGTCTGCGGCGGCGCGACCGTGATCCTGCCGGTCGCGCGCCATCGCGACTGGATCATCGAGGCGGCGCGCAAGCTCGGCCAGCCGATCCAGCCCTGATCCGGCGCTACGCTTTCGCCGCGAGCCCGTGCCGCGCGAAGGCCTGGACGATCCGCCGGTAGGTCCGGAGCTTGTAGGGCACGCAGATCTCGGGCAGCAGCCAGAGACGGCGCCAGCTCCAGGCGCCGAATTCCGGGGCCTGGCCCTCGGGCGAGAGATTGATCTCGGCATCTTCGCCCTGGAAGCGGAAGGCGAACCAGGTCTGGCGCTGGCCGCGCCAGCGCGCCAGGCGATGGGCGCCGCCATTCCAGAGCGGCCAGTCATAGGTGATGTCGAAGCTCAAGCGGTCGATGATCTCGGCGCGCTCGATGCCGGTCTCCTCCCAGAGCTCGCGCCGGGCCGCCGCGACGACGTCCTCCTTCGGATCGACGCCGCCTTGCGGAAGCTGCCAGACGCGGTTGAACGGCACGCGCTCGGGCCCGTCGGAGCGCAGCGAGCGACCCATGAAGACGCGGCCATGCCGGTCGAACAGGCAGATGCCGACATTCGGACGATAGGGGCGGGTGTCGATCGCCATGGCGTGCTTCACTTGATGAGCGGCCGGAAGGCGTCGACCACGGCCCGATAGACGTCGCGCTTGAAGGGGACGACAAGGTCCGGAAGCGTCTCGATCGGAGCCCAGCGCCATTCGCTGAATTCCGCCTTGTGGGCGCCGCCGGCCGGCTTCAGCACGTCGATCTCCCGCTCCTCGCCGGTGAAGCGCAGCGCGAACCATTTCTGCGTCTGGCCGCGATAACGACCCTTCCAGGCCTTGCGGCCGAGCTCCTCGGGAAGGTCGTATCTGATCCAGTCCGGCGCTTCGGCGATCAGCGCCGCCGAGGTGACGTTGGTCTCCTCGTAGAGCTCGCGGCGGGCCGCCGGGTAAGGATCCTCGCCCCGATCGATGCCGCCCTGCGGCATCTGCCAGGTCAGCGCCGATTCCCCGCCGGCCGCCTGGTCGGCGCGGCGGCCGATGAAGGCGCGGCCCTCGGCGTCGAGCAGCATCACGCCGACGCAGGGGCGATAGGGCAAGGCGTCGTAATCGCTCATTCGGCTGGCGCTCGCGACAAAGGGACCTCGCGCCAAGACCTACGACAATTGCCGGCACGACGCCATCGGGCACCGAGCGTAATCGCGTGACGCGGGACCTGGTGCCGAGGTCGTCAATCAGCCGTTTGTCAGTGCGCCCCGCCGCGTGCTTGATGCTCGCCTGGAGACTTGATGCTCGCCTGGAGAATCGCCATGAGCACCGAAGCCTCGTGCCAGCCGACGCACCGTCCGTTCGATCCGCTCGCCATGACGGCGGTGGCGGTCACGGTGCTTGCCTGGTCGTCCTCCTTCCCGGCGATCCGGGCTGCGCTCGTTTCCTTCGGTGCGGCCGAGCTCGGCGCATTGCGTTTCACGATCGCGGCGGTTCCGGCGGCGCTGTTCCTGGCGGTGACGCGGCCGGCCTTGCCGAAGGCGGGAGAGCTCTGGCGCTTCGGCTATGGCGGCGCATTCTTCGTGGCCGCCTATACGCTGTTCCTCAATTTCGGCGAGGTGACGGTTTCGGCGGGGGCCGCGAGCTTCATCATCAATGTCGCCCCGATCATCACGGCGGGGCTGGCGATCGTCACGCTCGGCGAGCGATTCGGACCGATGGCGTGGCTCGGGACGGCCGTCTCCTTCGCCGGGATCGGCTTCATCGCGCTCGGTGAGGGCAGCGGGCTGTCACTGAATGCCGGCGCGCTGCTGATCCTTGGCGCGGCGGTGTGCACCGCGACCAGCACGGTGGTGCTGAAGCCGCTTTTCGCCCGGCACGGCCCGCTCACCGTGGCGGCCTGGAACATGGTGCTCGGCGCGCTGCTGCTCGGCCCGTTCCTGCCGGGGGCGCTCCGCGAGGCAGCCCAAGCGTCCGGCGAAGCGCTGGGCTCGGTGCTCTATCTCGGGCTGGTGCCGAGCCTCATCGCCTATGCGACCTGGGCGGTCGCGCTGTCGCGGCTGCCGGCGGCGCGCGCCTCCAACTATCTCTATTGCATCCCGCCGCTCGCGACGCTGATCGGCTATCTCTGGCTCGGCGAGACGCCGGGCACGTTCGGGATCATCGGCGGGCTGATGGCGCTCGGCGGCGTCGTGATCGTCAACCTGAAGCGATAAGGCGGTTTGTCTCAGCTCTGGTTCGGCCGATGCACCGCGGCCGAGATCGGAACGAGCAGGATGCCGCGCCGCGTCGCCTCGCGGATCCAGAGCGCCAGGCGCTCCATGCCGAGATTGCCGGCGTTGATGACCGCGACCGCCATCCCCTTGTCCTTCGCAAAGGTCTCCAGCCGCGCCAGGGCGGCGTCGATCGCATCGACGGTCGGGCTGGCGTCGAGCACGAAATCGGCCTTGGCGGTCGGCACGCGAGCGGTCTGGGCGACCGGCTGGAGGCGCGATTGCGGGTTGCCGCCGTCGTCGAGGAGCAGCAGGCCGCGCTTGGCGAGCTCGCGCGCCAGCCCCTGCACGGCCGGCTCGCTGGTGCCGAAGCGGGCGCCCATCAGGTTGACGATGCCGACATAGCCGGTGAAGCGGCCGAGCGACCAATGCAGGCGCTCCAGATTGACGTCGCCCTCCACATTCGCCAGCAGCGTCTGGGGCCCGGGATCATTGTCGGGGTAGCCGATCGGCTCCATCGGGATCTGCAGCAGGATCTCGCGGCCATTGGCGCGGGCCCGCGTCGCGAGACCGGCGATATCGGCCGGGTAGGGCGAGAGCGCCAACGTCACGGCCGGCGGCAGCTTCAGCGCCTCGGCGGTCGCGCCGCTGGCAATGCCGATGCCGGTGACGACGATCGCGACCTTGCCGGTGCCGGGCGGATGGCCGGCCGGGATGCCTTCGCGGCGCGCGTAGAAATCGGCCGGGCGGGTGCCGTCCGGCGCGATGCGCGGCAGCGGGCCGAATCGCGTCTGCTCGACGAGCGCCGCGGGCGTGCCGGCCGGGATGATGGCGCCGGCCGGCGGCTGGCCGGGCTTCGGCTCGGTGGCGCCGACCACGATCTCCTTCTTCTCGCCCGTCACGCCGTCCGTGACCGTGATGGTCTGCGTGCCGGGCGCCCGCTCGGGCGCGGACGGGGCAGCCACCACCACCTTTGGCACGGCGGGCGCCTCGGGCGCCGGCTTGACGGGGTCGAGCTTGACGGTGGCGCGCGGCTGGCCGCCGAGCGGATCGTCGATCAGCATCGCGGCGCCGGCGAAGCCGAGCAGGCAGAGCACCGCGACAGAAGCGAGGATGTGGCGCGGGCGGATCTTCAAGAGGCGGGCGAGCCAGGCGGGGCGCGGCTTGGCGGCGGTCTGGCCGAGGGGCTTGTCGATCTCATCCATGGTGCGTCGGCGGGCCTCGGCGCGATCCACGCGCGATCGTCAGCGTGACGCCACGGGAGCGGCGCATCGGTCGAATCAATCCCGGCGAATCTATCATGGGCTC
>JBDHTH010000277.1:0-4779 GCA_039808545.1 Phreatobacteraceae bacterium
AATTGCGGCGACTGGGTGGAGAGCTGCACCGCGATCGTCGAGCGCCATGACGGCGCGCTGGAGCTGATCGACTGGAGCCGCGCCGAGGCAGGCCGCCAGCCGCTGCCGGCCGCGCCGCTGGAGCTCGCGAGCTAGTTCAACAATCGTACGATGATCAGCGCCAGGCTCGGAAACGCCACGACGAGCGCCAGGCGCAGGATATCGGCCGCGATGAAGGGCAGTACGCCCGCATAGGTGCGGGTGATCGGCACCGTCTTGGCGATCGAGGAGATGACGAAGACGTTGAGGCCGATCGGCGGCGCGGTGAGGCCGATGCCGACGACGATCAGCACCAGGATGCCGAACCAGATCGCGACATCCTCGGTCGTCATGCCGAAATCGAGCGCCGTGACGATCGGGAAGAACACCGGCAGGGTCAGGAGGATCATCGCCAGCTCGTCCATGACGGCGCCGAGGATGATGTAGAACACCAGCAGCAGCGCGACCACCGCATAGGGCGGCAAGCCGAGCCCGACGACCCATTCGGCCGCGATCGTCGGCAGTTGCGAGAGCGCCAGGAACGCGTCGAAGATCTCGGCGCCGAGCAGGATGATGAAGATCATCCCCGAGGTCTCGGCGGTCTGGAGCAGGCTCTCCTTGATCCCGGTCCAGCCGAGCGTGCGCGTCGCGAGGCCGATCAGCAGCATCGCGACGGCGCCGACGGCCGCGCCCTCGGTCGGCGTGAAGATGCCGCCATAGATGCCGCCGACCACGACCAGCGCCACCAGCACCACCGGCCAGACCTTGGCGAGCGAGGACCAGCGCTCGTCCGCGCCGGCCCGCTCGTGGCGCGGCGCGAGCTCGGGCTTGCGGCTCACCACCAACGCGATGACGACGCAATAGAAGAACGCCGCCATCAGGCCAGGAATGAGCGCCGCCTGGAACAGCTTGGCGATGTTCTGCTCGGTCGAGATCGCATAGACGACGAGGATGACCGAGGGCGGAATAAGGATTCCGAGCGTGCCGCCGACCGCGATCGCCCCGGTCGCGAAGCCCTCGTCGTAGCGGTAGCGGCGGAACTCGGGGAGCGTCGCGCGGCCGAAGGTCGCGGTGGTCGCGACCGAGGAGCCGCAGATGGCGCCGAAGGCCGTGCAGGCGCCGATCAGCCCCATGGCGAGGCCGCCGCGCCGGTGGCCGACGAAGGCGCTGGCGGCGCGAAACAGCGCGGTCGCGAGCCCGGATCGCTCCGCGAAGGCGCCCATCAGCACGAAGAGCGGGATGACCGACAGCGTGTAGTTGGCGAACTGGTAATACGGGTTGGTCTTGAGGTAGGCGAGGAACGGGCTCCAGCCCGACAGATAGACGTAGCCGGCCGCGCCCGTGACCAGCATCGAGAGGCCGACCGGCATGCGGATCGCGATCAGCCCCAGCATGACCGCGAAGCCGAGAATGGCGACGCTCAATCCGCTCATTCCGGCGCCGCCAGGCGGAGCGCCGCCGACCAGGCCGCGATGAGGCTCAATACGCCGACCAGGATCGCGCAGACGAGCAGAACCGGCCCGATCGGAATGCCGAGCACCATCGAGTTCAGCCCGTTCGACAGCGATTCCCGCGCGCCGACGATCATCCGCCAGGCGATCAGCCCCGCGAAACCGGCATAGACGAGGTCCCAGAGCGCGTCGATCGCCCGGTTGACGGCGGGCGGCAGCCGCGTCGTGAAGGTGTCGACCATGATGTTGCCGCGCCGCGCCTGCGTGTAGGGCAGGAACGAAAACACCGCGAGCGCGGTGGCGATCTGCACCAGCTCGAAATCACCCGGCACCGAGCCGATGCCGAGGCCGCGCACCGTGACGCTGTAGACCACCACGGCGGCGGCGGCCAGCGAGACCAGGCCGCCGGCCAGCGCCACCACGCGGGTCAATCGATCGAGGAGGAGCCGCGCGCCGCCTTCAGTCCCGGAACCGCGCGCCTCGCTCATCGGGATCAGGCGGCCTTCTCGTATTTGGCGATGAGGGCGCGCATGGACTCGAGCAGCTTGCCGCCGTCGAGCCCCTTGCCCTTCATCTCGGCGAGCCAGGCCTGGACGACCGGATCGGTCGCCTTGCGCCATTTGGCGGCCTCGTCCTCGGCGAGCGTGATGACGGTGTTGCCGCGCTTCCTGACCATCTCGGAGACGACCACCGCCTGCTCGTCCCAGACCTTGCCGGCCATCTCGGCCGCGGCCTGGCCCGAATGCTTGTCGATGATCGCCTTCAGGTCGGCCGGCAGCCCCTCGTATTTCGCCTTGTTCATGGCAAGCACGAAGGTCGCGACATAGAGGGTCGGCGAGCCCGGAATCTCGGTGTGGTTCTTCACCAGCTCCTGCACCTTGATGGCGGGCACGACCTCCCAGGGCACGACCGCGCCGTCGATCACCCGCTGGGCGAGCGATTCGGGCACCTGCGGGATCGGCATGCCGATCGCGGTCGCGCCGAGCGCCTTCAGCGCCTCGCCGGCGAGGCGGGTCGGGAAGCGCAGCTTCAGCCCCTTCAGGTCGTCCTGGGTGCGGACGGGCCTGTTGGCGTGGATGAGGCCGTGGTCATGCGCCCAGACGCAGAGCGGCTTCACCTCCTTGAACTCGTCCTTCAGATGCGTGTCGGCGAATTCCTGCAGGGCGCGCGAGTTCGGCAGCGCGCGCTTGGAGGGCACGAAGGGCAGCTCCAGCGTCTCTACGCCCGGAAACCGGCCCGGCGTGTTGCCGGGCAGCGTCCAGACGATGTCGGCGATGCCGTCGCGCGCCTGGTCGTAGAGCTGCGGCGGCGTGCCGCCGAGCTGCATGGAGGGGAAGATGTCGATCTTGATCCGCCCGCCCGATTCCGCCTCGATCTTCTTCGACCAGGGGGCGAGGAACTTCGCATGCCCGTTCGAGATCGCGGGCAGGAAGTGATGCATCTTCAGCGTCACCTCAGCCTGGGCGCGGGCGTTGCGGATGAAGGCCGGCATGGCGAGGGCTGCGCCCGCGCCGGCGAGCACGCGACGACGATCGATCATGAAATCCTCCCTGACGAGATATTCCCCGATGGGGCCGCGCGCCGGCCTCTCCCAATTGGTTGCGAGAATTACTATCCGGCGCCCGGTCCAGCGGCAACCGAAAACCGGCGTGCCGGCCCGCTCGCGGCCGGCCGATCGAATTTCGCCGTTTTCTCGGGATTAACCCTCGAAAGGGCATAATATTCCAAGCCCATGATCCGGGAGACGAAGATGTGTCGCTGGACGGCCTATCGCGGCAAGGCGGTTCTCCTGGAGAAGGTCATCGTCGAGCCGGCGCATTCGCTGGTCCGCCAGTCGCTCGCCTGCGACGAGGGCAAGACCGCCACCAACGGCGACGGTTTCGGCGTCGGCTGGTACGGCGAGCGGGCCGAGCCGGGCCTCTATCGCGAGATCATGCCGGCCTGGTCGGACGACAATCTGCGCCATATCGCGCGGCAGGTGCGCTCCTCGCTGTTCTTCGCGCATGTGCGCGCCGCGACCGGCACCGCCACCAGCCGCACCAACTGCCATCCCTTCGCGGTCGGCCGATGGATGTTCATGCATAACGGCCAGATCGGGAACTATCTGGCGCTGCGCCGGCGCATCGAGGCGCTGATCCCGGACGCGCTCTACGATTCGCGCATGGGCACGACCGATTCGGAGGCGATCTTCCTGGCGGCGCTCGGGGCGGGGCTCGAGGCAGACCCGGTCGGCGCGATCGGTGCGACGCTCGCGCGGATCGACGCGATGATGGCCGAGAGCGGCGCCCAGCAGGCGCTGCGCTTCACGGCCGCGCTCAGCAGCGGCGAGGATCTCTACGCGTTCCGCACGGCGAGCGACGGCAAGCCGCCGACGCTCTACTACAAGGAATGCGGCGACGGGCTGATGGTCGTCTCCGAGCCGATCGACGACGACCGCGCGATCTGGAAGGCGGTGCCGCCTGGCTACGCGCTGGTCGCCAAGGGCGATGCGCCGATCGTCCTGCAACCGCTCGACGCCTCGCTGAAGCGGGCCGCATAGCGCCGCGGCAGGCGCGCGGCGGACAGGGCCGGCACGCCTCGCTATAATGGCGCCCCGTCATGTCCCCGGAGGCGTTCTTGATCAGGCATATCGTGTTTTTCAGCGCCAAGCGGCCGGAGGATGTCGAGGCGATCCGCGACGGGCTGAGCGCCCTCGGCATGATCCCCCATTCGACGCGCTTCGAGGTGCTGCTGAACACCAAGGTCGATCCGCTGTCGAGCGAGGTCGACGTCGTGGTCTATGGCGAATTCGCGGACGCGGCGGCGCTCGCCGCCTACAAGGCGCATCCGACCTATGCGGCGACGACCGCCAAGGTGCGGCCCTTGCGCGAATTGCGCCTGTCGGCCGACGCGGTTTCGCCGTAGCGGCCTTCCTGCCGCGTTGCGCCGGCGGCGATCCGGGCTAAACTCCGCGCGGACCGGCGGCGGGAGACACAGATGGCCTTTACAGTCACGAGCGACAGTCTGAAGGACGGCGATTATCTCGGCCGCGACCATATCCTGTCGGCGGATTTCGGCTTCGGCTGCGCGGGCGGCAACAAGTCGCCGCATCTCGCCTGGTCGGGCGCGCCGGCCGGCACCAAAAGCTTCGCGGTGACGTGCTTCGATCCGGATGCGCCGACCGGCAGCGGCTTCTGGCACTGGGTCGTCGTCAACATTCCGCCCTCGGTCAGCGAGCTTGCGCTCGGCGCCGGCAGCGCGGGCGGCAGCTTGCCGGCGGGCGCCCTGCAGACGCGCACCGATTTCGGCGCGCCCGGCTATGGCGGCCCCT
>JBDHTH010000278.1:0-4773 GCA_039808545.1 Phreatobacteraceae bacterium
CGACCGCCTGCGTGAAGTCGTCGCCCCAGCCGGCCGGCGGCGCGCCGGCCGCGAACGGATCGATCGCGAAATCGATCGCAGTTCTGGCCGGATCGACCGCCTGCCGCCGCACCTCGCCGGCGAGGCGAAGCGCGAGATCGGCGCCGATCGGGCCGGCGTCGAGCGTGACGGCGACGCCCCAGTCGAGATGCACGCCCTTGAGGAGATCGGCGAGCCGATCATCCGCGACCGGCAGGCCGAACCCGTAATCGCCGACCGCGCCCGGCGCGACGAGCGCGAGGCCGCTCGCCCCGCCTTCGAGATCGTCCAGCGCTTGGGCGTTGGCTGCATGGATGTCCGGATGGTCGAGCCGCTGCATCACCACCCAGGGCGTCGCGGCCGGGCGGCCCGCGACCGGCGCCGCGTCGGACTTCGGATAGAGCGGCTGGATCCGGATGCCCTCGGCCGTCCGGCTGGTCAGCACGCGCTCGAAATCGCCGCCCTTCAGCGCCTTGTCGACGAGGGCGCGCCACGCGGCCTCGGTGGCGGTGCTGGCGTCGTGCAGAAAATCCGGATCGGTCATGCCATCATCCTGCGTCATCGGGTCGTTCCGGCACAATGCTGCGTTGCAGCAAAGCGCAGGCGCGCGCAAGGCCTACGAAGGTTCTATCCCGCCGAGATCGAGCGCGGCCAGCAGCGTGTCGACATCCCGCCCATCCGGCAGGGCCGCGATGCCGAGGTCTCTCAGCGGCACCAGCACGAAGGCGCGTTCGGCGACGCGCGGATGCGGCACCGTCAGCCCCGGCTCCTCGATCCGCGCATCGCCATAGGCGAGGATGTCGATATCGATGGCGCGGGGGCCCCAGCGCTCGCCGCGTACCCGCCCGAGCATGGCCTCGATCGCGTTGCAGCGCGCCAGCAGCGCCCGCGCCGGCAGCGTGGTTTGAAGCCTGACCGCCATGTTGAGGAATGGAGGCTGGTCGAGCTTGCCCCAGGGCGGCGTGCGGAAGAGGCGCGAGGCATCCACATCCGTGATGCCGGGGGTGTCGCCAAGCATCGCGACCGCCTTGCGCAGCGTCTCGGCGACCGGGCCGAGATTGCCGCCGAGCCCGAGCAGCGCCTCAACCATGCCGGCCGCGCGCGATCTTCACCGCCACCGTGTCGAACACCGCATCGATCGGCGCCGAGGGCTTGGAGACCGTGATCATCACGCGGTCGAGCCTGGGAAACGCCGCGAGCAGCGCCGCGATCACCGCGCCGCCGGCGCTCTCGATCAACTGGTGGCTCTTTTCAGTGAAGGCGGCGCGCGCCACCGCCACCATCTCGGCATAGGAGACGCTGTCGCGAAGGTCGTCGCTGCCGATCGCCGCCGAGAGGTCGAGCTCGGCCGCTATGTCCAGCACGAATTCCTGACCGAGCGCCCGCTCCTCCGGGAAGACGCCGTGGCGGGCATGAAGCCTCAGGCCCCGGATCTCGATCCTGTCGCTCATGACGCGGCCCGGCTGGCGTCCGCGATGGCGCCCTCGACGATCAGCGCCTGCCGGTGCGCCGCCACGTCATGCACGCGGATCATCGCGGCGCCGCGCGCGACCGCGGCCAGATGCGCCACGATGGTGCCGGGCAGGCGCTCGTCGGTCGTGCTCTTGACGAGATGGCCGATGAAGGATTTGCGCGAGGCGCCGACCAGGATCGGCTCCGCGAAGCGCTGGCCGAACATATCGAGCCGCGCCAGCACCGCGATATTCTGCGCCGGCGTCTTGCCGAAGCCGATGCCGGGGTCGAGCATGATCCGCCCGCTGTCGATCCCCGCCTGCCGCGCGATCTTGAGAGAGACGTCGAAGAAATCGCTCACCGTGTCGATCGGGTCGCGGTCGGGGTCAGGCGCGTCGCGGTTGGCCATGATCACGACGCCGGCGCCATGCGTCGCCGCCACATGCGCGATGTCGGGATCACGCTGCAACCCCCAGATGTCGTTGACGATCCGCGCGCCGGCCTTCAGCGCCGCCGCGGCGGTCCCGGCCCGCCAGGTGTCGACCGAGATCGGCACGCCGAGTTCGGCCGCCAGCCCGTCCAGCACCGGCAGCAGCCGGGCCAGCTCCGCCGCCTCGCCGATCTGGGCATGGCCGGGGCGGGAGGACTCCGCGCCGATGTCGACGACATCCGCCCCTTCGGCCGCAAGGCGCGCCGCATGGGCCCGCGCGGCGTCCACCGTCGGCAGCCGGCCGCCGTCATGGAAGGAATCGGGCGTCACGTTGACGATGCCCATCAAGCCGGGCCGATGGGCGCCGAACAGCGGGGCGGGGGAGGGCGCGGCGCTCACCGTCAGACGAACTGCGAGAGCCCCGGAATCGCCTGCACGATGGCGTTCATGTCGTCCTCGCCGGCCTTCTCCTTGGCGTAGCCGATGATCTCGCGGCCGACCGACTTCATCTCGTCCATGCCGAGGCCCATGCCCATCAGCTTGGTGCCGAGGCCCATGACGCCGCCCGAGAACATGCCCATCAGCCCGCCGCCGCCTTCCTGCTCGGCCGCCAGCGCCTCGGCGCCCGGCAGGTTCTCGAATACCTTGGCGACCTGCTCGACCGGACCTTCCTTCTTCAGGAAGGCGAGAACCGCCCCGACGGCCGAGCGCGCCGTGTCCTCGCCGATGCCGGCGCCCTGCGCGACCCGGGTGATGAGCTCTTCCATGAAGTCCTCCAATCTATGCCGCGAAGCGCGGGCTTGGCCGGCACTCTGTCGTCGCCCCTCGCGACTTGCAAGGGCTGGAAAAGAGCCGGCCGTTGTCCGCCACGGCGGGGCCGGTCTATAAGACGCTCATTCGCGACATCGGAGGACGAGACGTGGCTGCTGACGCAACGAATCCCGGCCAGGGCGACTTGGGCGCGGACCCGGACGGCCAGATCTTCATCGGCGCCAGCGTCAAGCCGGAATACCTGCTGACGCGCTTCGCCAACCGCCACGGCTTGGTCACGGGCGCGACCGGCACCGGCAAGACCGTGTCGCTGCAAGTGCTCGCCGAGGGCTTCTCGCGGCAGGGCGTGCCGGTCTTCGCGGCCGACATCAAGGGCGACCTCTCGGGCGTCGCCGCGCCCGGCGTGCCGAATGACGCGCTCCTGAAGCGCGCCAGCCAGGTCGGCATCAAGGTCTACCAGCCCGAGAGCTTCCCGGTCGTCTTCTGGGACATGTTCGGCGACCAGGGTCACCCGATCCGCGCCACCGTCTCGGAGATGGGGCCGCTTTTGATCGCGCGCATCCTCCAGCTCAACGAGGTGCAGGAGGGCGTGCTCAACATCGCGTTCCGCATCGCCGACGAGCAGGGGCTGCTGCTGCTCGACATCAAGGACCTGCGCGCCATCCTGGCGCATGTCTCGGACCAGGCGGCCGAGCTCACCAAGACCTACGGCAACGTCTCGGCCGCGACCGTCGGCACGATCCAGCGCCAGCTCCTGGTGCTGGAGAACCAGGGCGGCGCCAAGTTCTTCGGCGAGCCGGCCCTCGACATCAAGGACCTGATGCGCACCGACCCGAACGGGCTCGGCATGATCAACATCCTGGCGGCCGACAAGCTGATGGAGAACCCGCGCATCTACGCGACGTTCCTCCTCTGGCTGCTCTCCGAGCTGTTCGAGCAGCTTCCCGAGGTCGGCGATCCCGACCGGCCGAAGCTCGTCTTCTTCTTCGACGAGGCCCATCTCTTGTTCAACGAGGCGCCGAAGGCGCTGCTCACCAAGGTCGAGCAGGTGGTGCGGCTGATCCGCTCCAAGGGCGTCGGCGTCTATTTCATCACGCAGAACCCGGTCGACGTGCCGCAGACCGTGCTCGGCCAGCTCTCCAACCGCGTCCAGCACGCGCTGCGCGCCTATACGCCGAACGACCAGAAGGCCGTCCGCGCCGCCGCCGATACCTTCCGGCCCAATCCGAAGATCGACACCGCGCGCGCCATCCTAGAGCTCGGCAAGGGCGAGGCGCTGGTCTCGGTGCTGGAGGGCAACGGCACGCCGTCCATGGTGGAAAAGACGCTGATCCGCCCGCCCTGCGGCCGCATCGGGCCGCTGACGGCCGAGGAGCGCGCCCGGATCATCGCGGCCGACCCGATCCGCAGCAAATACGACCAGGCGGTCGACCGCGAATCGGCCTACGAGATCCTCCAGAAGCGCGTGGCCCAGCCCGCCGAGGAAGCGCCGGCCGAGGACAAGGGCATCTTCGGCAACATCCTCGGCACGGTGTTCGGCGAGGATTCTCCCGCCCCGGCGACGAAGACCGGCAAGCCCGCCGGCCGCACCCGCATGACCACGACCGAGATCATCGTACGCAATGCGGCCGGCTCTGTGGCGCGCTCGGTCGGCACGCAGATCGGCCGCGCCATCATGCGCGGCGTGCTGGGCTCCCTGACGGGCGGGCGCTGACGATGCGGCGCGGCCTCCTGCCGGCGCTTGCGGCCGCCCTCGTCGCGATCGTCATCGCGGCGATGCCGGCGCTCGCGCAGCAAAAGCAGGAGCCGCCGCGCTACAAGGTCGTGAACGTCGCGGCCGACGACGTGCTGAACGTGCGCGCCCAGCCCAATGCCGAGGCCGAGATCCTCGGGCGCCTGCGGCCGAACGCCGGCGGCATCATCGGCCTCGGCTTCCGCGATCGCTGGATCCGCATCCGCTCCGGCCCGCTCGAGGGCTGGGTGAACGGCCGCTACCTCGCGCCGGACCTGCCCGACCCGAACCGGCCGCCGCCGGCGGCCGCCGAGCTCGCGCAGCCCGCGCCCGGCGCGGCGCCGGCGCCCGCGCCGCAGGCGCAGCCGGC
>JBDHTH010000279.1:0-4761 GCA_039808545.1 Phreatobacteraceae bacterium
TCGCCGACGTGCTGATCGACCGCTGCCGCGCCGGGCTGCGGCTGTTCCGGGGCCGCTACGGCCAGCCGAACCGCCTGGTGGTGGCGGGCGGCGTCGCGGCCAACGGCGCGATCCGGCAGGCGCTCGCCCATCTCGTCGCCGAGACCGGCACGCGGCTGGTCGTGCCGCCGCCGGAACTGTGCACCGACAACGGCGTGATGATCGCCTGGGCGGGGCTGGAGCGGCATGCGCTCGGCCTCTCGGACCCGCTCGACGTCAGCCCGCGCGCCCGCTGGCCGCTCGACGAGACGACGCTCGGCCCGGCGCGCCCGGCGGAGATCGCGCTGTGACGGCGGCCCGGATCGGCGTTTTGGGCGCAGGCGCCTGGGGCACGGCGCTCGCCGCGATGGCGGGGCGGGCCGGATCGCAGGTCACGCTGGTGGCGCGCGAGGCGGCCGAGGCGGCCGCGATCGAGCAGAGCCGCGAGAATCGCCGCTACCTGCCGGGCGTTGCCCTCGATTCGGCTATCCGCGCGACGGCGGACGGCGCGGCGCTTCGCGATTGCGGGGCCGTGATCCTCGCGGTGCCGGCGCAGGGGCTGCGGGGCGCGGCTGCGGCGCTCGCCGATATCCTGCCGGCGGGGACGCCTGCGATCATCGCGGCCAAGGGGATCGAACGCGGCACGGCGCTATTCATGAGCGAGGTGGTGCGGCAGGTGCTGCCGCAAGCGGTGCCGATGGTTCTGTCCGGGCCGAGCTTCGCGGAGGACGTGGTGCGCGGCCTGCCGACCGCCGTGGTGCTCGCCGGGCCCGACGAGGCGCAGGCGGCGGCGCTCGCGCGCGCTCTGTCGCATGCCGCCTTCCGGATCTATCATTCGCCCGATGTGCGCGGCGTCGAGATCGGCGGGGCGACGAAGAACGTGCTGGCGATCGCGGCGGGTATCGTCGCGGGGCGGGCGCTCGGCCTCAGCGCGCAGGCGGCGCTGACGGCGCGCGGCTTCGCGGAGCTGCAGCGCTTCGCGCGGGCAATGGGCGCCGATCCGCTGACCGTGACGGGGCTCTCGGGCCTCGGCGACGTGATCCTGTCCTGCGCGGGGCCGCAATCGCGCAATTTCGCCTATGGGCTGGCGCTCGGGCGCGGCGATACGCTGCCGGCCAAGCTCGCCGAGGGCGCCGCGACCGCCCCGGTGCTCGCCGAGATGGCGGACCGGGCCGGCGTCGAGATGCCGATCGCCGCCGCCGTGGCGGCGATCGTGGAGGGGCGCACCGGCATCGATGCCGCGATCGACGCGCTGCTGGCGCGCCCGCTCAAAGCCGAGATCTGATCTGGAGAAAGACGCGATGCGCTACTGGCTGTACAAATCCGAGCCGCACACCTGGTCCTGGGACCAGCAGGTGGAGGCGGGCGCCAAGGGCACCTTCTGGAACGGCGTGCGCAACCACCAGGCCAAGCTCAACATGATGGCGATGAGCGTCGGCGATCGCGGCTTCTTCTACCATTCGGGCGATGAGAAGGCGATCGTCGGCACCGTCGAGGTGATCAAGGCCTATTATCCGGACCACACGGACGAGACCGGCAAGTTCGGCATGGTCGACATCAAGGCGGTCCAGCCGCTGAAGACGCCCGTAACGCTCGCCATGTGCAAGGCCGAGCCGGCGCTGAAGGACATGGTGCTGACCAACAACAGCCGCCTCTCGGTGCAGCCGGTGACCGAGGCGGAGTGGAAGGCGATCTGCAAGATGGGCGGCATCGGCAAATAGCCGGATGTCGACGGGGCGGGGCAGCGGCGGCGCCCCGCAGGCGACTGAGGAGGGGGCATGGCATTCGCGGGCATGAACTATCTCGCGATCATCGCGGCGACGGTGGCGAGCTACATCTTCGGCGCGCTCTGGTACAACGCGCTCGCCAAGCCCTGGATGGCGGCGCTCGGCGTCAAGCCGGAGGATCTCAAGGGGCCGGGCGGCAAGGTCTCGCCGGTGCCGTTCGTGATCGCGTTCCTGGCGCAGCTCGTCATGGCCTGGATGCTGGCCGGCGTGATCGGCCATCTCGGGCCGGGCCAGATCACGCTGCGCAACGGCGTGATCTCGGCCGCCTTCCTGTGGTTCGGCTTCGTGATGACGACGCTCGCGGTCAACTACGCCTTCGCGCGCCGCCGCCCGATGCTCGCCGCGATCGACGGCGGGCATTGGCTGGGCGTGATGCTGGTGCAGGGGGCGGTGATCGGCGCCTTCGGGGCTCCCTGAAAAGGCCTTACTTGCCGCAATTCGTGGGATCGCCCGCCGTGGCGATCGGGCGGCCATTGACATAGACGCCCGGCGCGCCCGCGACGATCTTGCCGCATTCGGTCTCGTCGCCGGCGGTGGCGACCGGCTTGCCGTTGATGAATACGTTGGGCGAGCCCTTGCGGATCGGTCCGCCGGTGGTCGTGTCACCCTGCCGGGCGACCGGCTTGCCGTTGACCGTGACGCCGGGCGCGCCCTCGACGATCACGCCGGGGCGGTCCTGCGCGGCGGCGGGCGACATCGCCAGGGCGGCGGCGGCCGCGGCGATCAGAGACATGATACGCGGCATGGTTCTCGTCTCCTCAGTCGAGCGGGCGGGCTTCCTCGGGCAGCATGATCGGGATGCCCTCGCGGATCGGATAGGCGAGCTTGGCGGCGCGGCTCACCAGCTCCTGCGTCTCGCGGTCGTATTCGAGCGTCGTCTTGGTCAGCGGGCAGACCAGGATCTCGAGAAGCTTGGGGTCGACCAGCTTGCGGTCGGCCGCGGGGGCGGGGCTGTCCATCGGGGCCTCCTATTGCAGGGGTTTTTCGTCGTCGGTGGCGCGGGCGGTGGCGCGCTCGGCGAGCGCCACCAGCATGGCGGCGCGGGTCGCGAGATCGGGCGCCTCGACGAGCGCCTGCTTCTCGCGCGGCTCGAAGGGCGACATCATCGACAGCGCGTTGACCAGCGTCTCGTTCGGGGCGCGGCCGACATCGTCCCAGTCGATGCGCATCTCATGCGCGTCGAGATAGGCCGAGAAGGTCTTCAGCAGCCCGTCGCGGTCGACCGCGTCGGCACCGCGCCCTGCCTCCAGATCGGCCGCGAAGGGGGTGTAGTCGGCGGCGCAGCGGCGGTAGAAGGAGGAGCCGCCGCGCGCCGCGACGGTGCCGATCTCGCCCGCGACGCGGAAGCGGCTGATGCCGGTCAGCACGATCAGGTAGCGGCCGTCGCCCGATTCGGCGAATTGGGTGATGCGGCCGACGCAGCCGATCGGCGACAGCGCCGTCTCCTCGTCCTCGTCGGCCCCGCCCCGCGGCTGGATCATGCCGATCATGCGGTGCGGATCGGCGAGCGCGTCCTCGATCATCGTGACGTAGCGCGGCTCGAAGACGTTCAGCGGCAATTCGCCGCGCGGCAGCAGGATCGCGCCGGCGAGCGGGAAGACCGGCACGGCGCCGGGCAGTTCCTTGATCGCCGCATAGGTGGCGTTCGTCGCCATCGATAGCCTCTCGGCCCCCCGGCCGTCAGGAGAAGAGAAGGGAGGAAAGGCGCCGGCGGCCCTGGAGCGTGAGCTCGTCGGTCGGGCCCCAGGCCTCGAAGAGCTGCACGAGCTGCTTGCGCGCCGCCTCCTCGTTCCAGCCGCGCTCGCGGCGGACGATCTCCAGGAGATGGTCCATCGCCTCCTCGCGCTTGCCCTTGCCGGCGAGGCCGACCGCGAGGTCGTAGCGCGACTGGTGATCCTTCGGATTGGCCTCGACCTTGGCGGCGAGCTCCGCGAGGTCGCCGAGACCAGCGGCCTGTTCGGCGACGTCGAGCTGCGCCTTGACGGCGAGAACCGCCGGGTCCTTGGCCTTGTCGGCCGGGACCTGCTCGAGGATCGCCTTGGCGTCGTCGATCGCGCCGCCTTCCAGGCGCGCGCGGGCAAGGCCCGCCAGCGCCTTGACGTTGTCGGGCTCGAGGCCGAGCGCCTCCGCGAAGATCTGCTCGGCGAGGACGAAATCGCCGTTGGCGAGCGCCTCCTCGCCGGCCGCGACGATCTCGTCGGCCGGCTGCGGGCCGGCCGGGCCGGCGATGCGGTCGATGAAGGCCTGCACCTGCGATTCCGGCAGCGCGCCCATGAAGCCGTCGACCGGCTGGCCGTTCTGGAACGCGATGACGGCAGGAATCGACTGAATGCCGAGCTGGCCCGCGACGCCCGGATGCTCGTCGATGTTCATCTTGACGAGCTTCACCTTGCCGCCCGCCTTGGCGACCACCTTCTCGATGACCGGCGCGAGCTGCTTGCAGGGGCCGCACCAGGGCGCCCAGAAATCGACCAGCACCGGCTGGTTGCGCGATTCCTCGATCACGTCCTTGGCGAAGGTCTGGGTCGTCGTGTCCTTGATGGCCCCGTCGGCCGCCGCTCCGTTCGGCGCGGCCTGTCCTGCCCCGATCAACATTCCAAGCTCCTGCGTTTCATCATGCGCTTCATCGTGCCGGGCGTTTCGCCCCGGGCGCGCGCGGTTTCGCCTCTAAGATGGTCAATCGGCCGTGGTTTGCAATTCTTCGACGCTTGATACCGGCGCAAGCAGCGGCTCGTGGCCGGTGGCGCGCAGGAAAGCGAGGAGATCGGCGGCCGCGATCGTGGTGGTTGCGGTGTTCTCGAGCGGATGGAAATTTAGCGGGTCCTTGGCCATCAGCGCCGCGTCGAGCACCACCGTGACGCGCTTTTCGCGGTCGTTGATGACGCCGAAGGGCGTCACCGAGCCGGGTTTGAGGCCAAGCGTCTCCTCCAGCAGCGCGGCCGAGCCGAAGGAGATG
>JBDHTH010000280.1:0-4756 GCA_039808545.1 Phreatobacteraceae bacterium
AGCCCTACGATCCGACCGTCGGCAAGCAGATCGCCGAGATGCTCCGCCCCTCCATGGGGGACCAGATCCCGAGCGATCCGGAGGTCATCGCCAAGTCCTTCGGCCTCGGCTGGTGGAAGCCGAATCCGCAGGCCGCCGCCGAGTTGCTGCAGCGCGCCGGCTTCCGCAAGCAGGGCAACCAGTGGATGACGCCTGACGGCAAGCCCTTCGTGCTGCGCCTGATGGTGGAGGGCGACCTGCGCCCCGTCATGACCCGCGCCGGCACGATGATCGTGCAGCAATGGAAGCAGAACGGCATCGACGCCCGCATCGACGTCGCGCAGGGCACCCTCCTGACGCGGCGCGCGGCCGGCGACTTCGACGCCTTCATCGGCTGGAGCGTCGAGACCTGGGGCGGGCACCAGGACCTGTCGTACTTCATGGATAGCTGGCATTCGCAATTCGTCGCCGAGCCCGGCAAGCCGCAGCCGCTGCGCAACTGGCAGCGCTGGTCGAACCCGGACCTCGACAAGATCATCGAGCAGGTCCGCCAGATCGGTTTCGACGACCCCAAGGGCGTCGAGCTCGGTCAGGACTACGTCAAGCTGATGGTCCGCGAGATGCCGATCATCCCGCTGATGGCGTACAACGTCTTCACGGCCATGGACCAGACATACTGGACGGGGTTCCCGACCTCGGAGAATCCTTACGCCAACCCGGTCACCAACTGGGGCAACTCCCGCTACATGTTCGTCCGCCTGAAGCCGGCGAACTGATCCGCGGCGGACCGCCGGTCTTCGAAGGCTCGGCGGCCCGTCCCCTCGCGCGCCGCCGGAAGCCTCGCTTCCGGCGCCACCGAGAGGCCATGCCATGCGCGCCTACCCGGCCTATGTCGCCAAGCGTCTCGTGCAGTTCGCGGTCGTCGTGTTCATCGGCGTCAACCTTGCGTTCCTGATCACGCACGCCTCGCCGATCGATCCGGTCGAGCAGTCGATCTCGGCCGTGACCTCCTTCGGCAGCACGTCGCCGGACGCCATCGCGGCGATGCGCGAATCGCTGCAGGAGCTGTATGGCCTCAAGGGCTCGCTGACGGAGCAATACATCACCTTCTGGAGCCGCGTGCTGCGCGGCGATTTCGGGCCCTCGCTCTCGGCCTTCCCGACGCCCGTCTCGACGCTGATCTGGCGCGCCCTGCCCTGGACGGCGGGCCTCCTCATCACCTCGACCGTCATCACCTGGGTGCTGGGCAACCTGCTCGGCGGGCTCGCGGGCTACTATCAGCGCAGCCGCACGCTGAAGGTGCTCGGCGTGGTCGCCATGGGCATCCACCCGATTCCCTACTACATCGTGGCGCTGATCCTGCTCGTCGTCTTCGGCTTCCTCTGGCCGGTGCTGCCGATCACCGGCGGCGCGGCGATGAACCTCCAGCAGGGCTGGAACTGGCCCTTCGTCTCAAGCGTTCTGCTGCACTCGATCCTGCCGGCCCTGTCGCTGATCCTGATCGGGCTCGGGAGCTGGTTCCTCGGCATGCGCTCGCTGGTTTCCAACATCGTGACCGAGGACTATGTCGTCTATGGCGAGATCGCCGGCCTCGACAGTCGCCGCATCCTCGCCTCCTACGTGATGCGCAACGCGCTCGCGCCGCAGGTGACGGGCCTCGCCATGTCGCTCGGCGGCATCTTCAACGGCGCGGTGATCACCGAGAAGGTGTTCGGCTATCCGGGCGTCGGCACGCTGCTGGTCGACGCGGTCTATGCGGGCGATTACGGGCTCGTCCTCGGCGTCACGACCGTGTCGATCCTCGGCGTCTCGCTCGGCGTGCTCGTCATCGACCTCCTCTATCCGCTGATCGATCCGCGGGTGGAGCTTCGCTGATGCTGGCGATCCTGCGCGATCTCATCCGCTACAATGTCGAGTTCCGGATCGGGCTCGCGCTGATCGTCATCGTGCTCGTCATGGCGGGGCTCTCCTTCGTCTCGCCCTATCCGCCCGCCGACGTCTATGTCGTGCCTCCCGACGTGCCGCCCTCCTCGGCCTATTGGCTCGGCACGACCTCGCGCGGGCAGGACGTGTTCTGGCAGCTCACCTTCGCGATCCGCAACACGCTGACCTTCGGCATCATGGTGGCGGCGCTGTCGCGCGTCATCGCGCTGGTGGTTGGCCTGCTGGCCGGCTACAGCGGCGGCTGGATCGACCGTGTGCTGATGTCGGTCAACGACACCTTCATCATCATCCCGCTCTTCCCGATCCTCATCCTCTTCTACTTCGTGCTGCGCGATTCCATGTCGACGCCGCTGCTCGCGGTCATCATGGCGGGGCTCGGCTGGGCCTATGACGCGCGGCTGATCCGCTCGGTGGCGCTCAGCCTCAAGACGCGCGAATTCACCGAGACGAGCGCCTTCTCGGGGATGCGCACGCACGAGATCCTGTCGCGCGAGCACCTTCCCTATGTGCTGCCGATCGTCTTCTCGACGACGATGAACAACATGAACTGGTCGATCGGGCTGGAGGTGACGCTCGCGGTCCTCGGCTTCACCGACATCAACACGCCGACCATCGGCGGCATGATCTACTGGGCGAACCAGCACACCGCGCTCGTCGCCGGCATCTGGTGGTGGATCGCCTTCCCGGTACTGCTGGTGGTGATGACCTTCGTCGGGCTGTTCCTGCTGGCGGTCTCGATGAACGAATATATCGATCCGCGCAGCCGCCTCGCCCGGATGGGAGGCGCGCGATGACCTTAGGAGCGGCCGACACCGGGCCTGTCCTCGAGGTCGAGAACCTCAAGGCGCATTTCCGCACGCATTATTTCGGCATCGATCGCGAGGTGTCGGCGGTCGACGATATCTCCTTCACAGTGCGCCGCAACGAGATCTACGGGCTTGCGGGTGAATCGAGCTCCGGCAAGACGACGCTGATCAAGACGATCGCCGGCCTCCTGAAACCGCCGCTGGAGCTGGTCGGCGGCAAGGCCCGTTTCGCCTTCCTGCCCGGCTACGACGCCGTCGGAAAGGCGCCGCCGCAGGTGGTGAAAGGCATCCGCTGGCGGCATCTCTCCTACATCATGCAGGGTTCGATGAACGTGCTCAATCCGCTGCGCCGGATCGGGCATTCGTTCCAGGACTTCGCCTGGCGCCATCTCGGCGGCTCCAGGGCCGGGTTCGAGGCGAAGGTCGTCGCCCATCTCGCCCGCGTGAAGCTCGACGAAACGGTGCTGCGCGCCTATCCGCACGAGCTCTCGGGCGGCATGCGCCAGCGCGTGACGATCGCGCTCGCCACCATCTGCAAGCCAGACTTCGTCATCGCGGACGAGCCCACCACCGCGCTCGACGTGGTGGTGCAGAAGGACGTGCTCGGCATGATCCGGCAGATCCAGCGCGAGATGGGATCGAGCGTCCTCTTCGTCACCCACGACATGGGCGTGCACGCCGCGCTCACCGACCGGCTCGGCATCATGTATGCGGGCCGCCTCGTGGAGGATGGCGACACCGCCGAGATCTTCGAGCGGCCGCTCCACCCCTATACGCGCCACCTCATCGCCAGCCTGCCGCGCATCGGCGATGCGAGCGAGCGCCACGGGCTCGAAGGCAGCCCGCCGAACCTCGCGGACCCGCCGGCCGGCTGCCGCTTCCACCCGCGCTGCCCGCTCGCCATGGCGGTCTGCGGCACGGTCCGGCCGCCGATGGTCGAGACGCTGCCCGGCCACCGCGTCGCCTGCCACGCGGTTAATCCGGGAGCCGCCGCATGAGCGACCTCCTGCGCCTCGACGACGTCTCGAAGACCTTCACGCGCGGCGGGCTGTTCTCGACGCACCGCGTCGAGGCCGTGAAGTCCGTCAGCTTCGCGCTGGCGGCCGGCAAGCCGGAGATCTTCACGGTGATCGGCGAGTCGGGCTCCGGCAAGTCGACGCTCGCCCGCATGATCCTCGGCGTACACCGCCCGAGCGCCGGCACGATCCGCCTCGACGGCGAGGACGTCGCGGCGATCGCGCGCCGCGCCTTCATGGGCAAGGTCCAGCCGATCTTCCAGAACCCGTTCGAGGCCTTCAACCCGCTGAAGCGGATCGACCGCTACCTCTTCATGACGGCCGCGCGCTTCGGCGGCGCCGCCGGCAAGGCGGCCGTGGAAGAGGCCGCCGACGCGGCGCTGAAGCAGGTCGGCCTGTCGCTGACGGAGATCCGCGGCCGCTTTCCGCACGAGCTCTCGGGCGGGCAGCTCCAGCGCGTCGCCATCGCCCGGGCGCTCGTCGCAAGGCCCCGGCTGATCGTCGCCGACGAGCCGGTGTCGATGGTCGACGCCTCGCTGCGCATGTCGATCGTCAACCTGTTCGGCAAGCTGCGCGACGCGCTCGGCCTGTCGATCATCTACATCACCCACGACCTCGCCACCGCCTACTACATCAGCGACCGGCTGATCATCATGCAAAAGGGCGCGGTGGTGGAGGAAGGGGATGCGCGCGCCGTGCTCTCGGCGCCGAAGCATCCCTATTCGCAGCAATTGCGGGCCGCCGTGCTGACGCCGGATGCGGCCCGCGAATTCCGAGCCTCGCTAGCCTCGCAATCCGCCTCCGGAGACAGGACATGAGAAAAGCCAGCGTCATGTTCGATCGCGATTTCGCGATCGGCGAAACCGATCCGCGCCTGTTCGGCGCCTTCGTCGAGCATCTCGGCCGCTGCGTCTATGGCGGCATCTACGAGCCGGGCCATCCGCAGGCGGACAAGAACGGCTTCCGCAAGGATGTGATGGCGCTGGTGAAGGAGATGGGCCCGACCATCAT